>NZ_JAPVZE010000003.1:0-181292 GCF_041432205.1 Streptococcus sp. 27098_8_51 | reverse complement strand
GGACAGAAATCGCTCCTACAAGCTAGGTTTCATCAACTCACTACAGTTGACAAAAGGCTACAAAAAAAGGGCGGGATTCTTGTCCCGACCTCTCTACATCTGATCTTTTGCTTCTTTTAGTTTGCCATAAAGAATATAGTCTACGCTTTGCAGATCCGCTATGGTGGCACAGTTAAGGGCACACATGATCAAACGCAGATCTTCTTTCCAGCCTTGGACAATGCCAATCACCTCTTCGACGGAGTAGGTTTCAATCAACTCAAGAACGGTACGTGACAGTCCTATAGCCTTGGCACCAAAAACCAAGCACTTAATCATATCCAGCGGATTCCGAACGCCTCCACTGACCAAGAGTTCGACCTTGTCTTTCCAGTCTTGGGCATTGAGGAGGGCTTGCATGGTGGACTGGCCCCATTGATTGAGGTAATCACGCTGGCCACTGCGACGGTTTTCAATGTAAGCAAAGCTGGTACCACCACGACCCGACAGGTCAACCGTTCGAACACCCAGTTCATAGGCTCTCTCGATGGTCTTCACATCCATTCCAAAGCCCACTTCCTTTAAAACGATTGGAACAGGGATTTGCTTGCTATAATCTGCTAGATGCGATTGCCAACTTCGAAACTTTCTTTCTCCCTCGGGCATGAGTAATTCCTGCATGACATTAACATGCACTTGTAAAAGTAAAGGATTCATCTCCGTCACAGTCTGAAGTCCTAACTCAACAGGCTTGTCCAAGCCAATATTAGTACCAAGGAGGAGATTTGGATGGCTAGATTTGACAGAAAAAGAGTCATCTGTTGGATCTTTGAGGGCTGCGCTATAAGAGCCCGTCACAAACAAAATCCCACAGGCTTCTGCCACCTGAGCCAGCTTTTGATTGATTTCTTTACCTTTTTCGCTCCCACCCGTCATGGCATTGATATAAAAAGGAAATTCCCACTTTCGACCTACAAACTCTGTAGACAAATCAATCTCATCCAGGTCATAAAGAGGCAGGGAAGAATGAATCAACTCCACCTCATCAAAGCTATTATAGGAACTTTTCTGCTCAAGGGCATAGCGGATGTGCTCGTCCTTACGATTTGTCGTCATGTCCTATCCTTTCTTGGTATAAGAGCTCAATCCCCAGATCGGCCCAGCGATTTTTCAAGGTTTCAGTTGATTGCTCATTAAAACTCAAGGCAATGCCACAGTCACCACCACCAGCGCCACTACTCTTGGCAACAGCCTGCAAATCTTGACTGGCTTCTTTCAACTGTCTGAGCGAAGGTGTGTAAATATCTGGGCTCAAACCTTCTAAAAGCTGACTGGCTGTTTCCACCTGCTCGATAATTTTTTCTGCATTCCCATGCTCCAGGGCTTCTACCAAAGCAAACACCGTTGCTTTTGAGGAACTTAAAAAATTCTGATTGATGTTTTGCTTGATTTGCTGAACCATTTGACTCGATACGGCTACTTCCTTGGTCCATCCAACTAGGAAAGCACATTCTAGGGCAGGTTGTACGTGTGAGATGGAAAAGCCCCAATCACGCTTCAAAACTGTTGCCAAGCTTTCTTCTTTCAGCCACGTAGCCACCTTCTTTCGATTAAAAGATTGGTAGAGAACCAAATCTTCTGCCACAATACAGGCAAGGTCTCCCATAGAACCATTGTCTCCCCGCTTGAGTAAGACCGCGCTAGCCAGCTTGAACAAGAGTTCCGGATCAACCGTAATATCATACAGAGCCAGCAGGGCCTTGAGCACCAAAACAACGACGCTACCACTAGAACCCAGACCAAACTTTTTGCCTTCGCGTTCCATTTTCCCACGGATTTCCAAGGAAAAAGGTCGCAACGTCTGACCGCGAACAGCAAGGAAGTCTCCCACCAAAGCAATCGTTTCTTGAATCAAGCTGTAGTCAGGTTTTGGCGTCAAGTCCACTGCGAAATCAAACATATCTGAATAGATACGGTAGCTGTCAGAAAAAGCAATCTCAGCCTTCATATAGATGGGGATGGCCTTTATCAAGGCTAACTGCCCTGGCTCTAGAATAGCGTATTCCCCTGCCCAATAGAGTTTCCCGCAAGTTTTAACAGCTATCATCTTGACTCAAATCCTTTGTTTTTGACACAATCAAGCGATAACGTTGACCGAAGATTTCTGACAAATGCTCCAAGTCTTCTTCTTGACAGAGAACCTTGACATTGGGACCGGCATCCATGGTAAAGTAACAGGCTTCACCTTGCTCACGAAGCTGGCGAACAAAGTCCATGGCTTCATAGGAAGCATCCGTTAGATAAGAAAAGGCTGGACTAGCAGTCTTGGTCGTAGCGTGCATGGCTAGGGCATTTTTCTCCGTTAATTCCCCAACCTTTGCAAAATCATTCTCTTTGAGATAAACCAGCATATATTGATAATCTTTCTCAGACTGGCGAACCCAATCACCAAAGGTCGTCGAGGTTTCCACACAGAGTTTCATCCCATCACGGCTAGAGATTGGTTTTTTCTTATCCTCCAGCACCAACATAATCATAGCTAGTTTCAAGTCTGTCTCTACAGGGTAGATTTCCCCACTATCCTTATCCCAAGCACCTAGCGGTCCATAAAAACTGCGAGAGGACGACCCTGAGGCAAACTTAGCCTCCTGCGCCAACTGGCTCCGATTCAGACCAAGCTGGAAATAAGCATTGCAAGCCTTGACCAAGGCGGACAAACCACTAGAACTGGATGACAAGCCAGCCGCAGTCGGCATGTTGTTTTGGGTATCGATACGGACAAATCCCTCACCTTCTGGACGGTAACGGTTGATGATTTTGCTCATCTTGGCATGCTCAGCCTCACTCTGAAGCTGACCATTGATATAAAAGGCATCAGCCGTCGCATGGGCTGGCAGAGGCGACAAGGTCGTCTCTGTATACATGTTTTCCAAAGTCAAAGAGATACTGCTAGTAGCAGGCACCATCTCTTTCTCTTTTTTCTTTCCCCAATATTTGATAATGGCAATATTTGCGTAGGAACGTACTGTTACAGGCTTTCGATCCATGTCTGAACAGCTCCTTTCTCTTCTAATCGTTTTGCTAGTTCTTGCGCTTGGTCCAGATTGGCTACCAAGGCGATAATACAGCCCCCAAGTCCACCACCACTCATCTTGGCACCTAGAGCACCATGGCTCAGAGCCGTTTCAACGAGGGAGTCTGCCTCAGGGCTACTAACACCAATTTCTTTTAAATGTAAATGCGCTTGACTGAGGATTTGTCCCAGTCCCTCAGCATCTTTTCTTCTAATCGCATCTTCTGCCTGCTGGGTCAATTCTCCCAAGGCATGCAAAAATGGTAGGGCATCCTTCCCCTTGCTTTGAACCACTTGGATAGCTTCACGAGTGTGACCATACACGCCCGTATCAGCAATCACCAAATAGGCAGATAGGTTCATCTCAAGTTCTGTAAAACCAACATTCTTGATAAAGCGAATGGGCTGGTCACTGAGACAGGTCTTGGCATCCAAACCGCTTGGATTCATATGGGCAATCATCTCAGCCCGATTGACCAAGATTTCTAGTACATCATGAGGCAGGTCGGCTTGATAGTAGTCAAAAACAGCTCGAATGGCTGCTATGCTGATAGCCGCTGACGAACCCATCCCTCGTTTTTCAGGGATAGCCGAGTCAATCACACAGCGAATGCAAGCATCCTTGATATTTAGATGCTCAAGCGAGGCATACACCGCCATAGACAAGGTATCCTCCTCATAGAGGCGCCAAGGACTCGCTGCAGGAACTACCTTACAAGTCACCTCCACCTCCAAAAGAGGCAGGGAGATAGCAGGATAACCGTAAACGACCGCATGCTCTCCTATTAAAATAATCTTACTATGTGCCTGACCGACACCAACTTTTTTTGTCATTTTTTCCTTTTGCTAGACGAAAAAGCCGTCTCATTTTTCATACAAGTATTTATTCTTTCCTATCTATTTTATTATATTTTCACAAAAAAAGCGATTGTTTCCTTCACAATCGCCTCTTTCCTTATTGAACCCATTCGCCATTATAGTTGACGTAGTAGCCATCTACGGTAGTATTCACCGCCAAAGCACCTGAGCTATAAGCATAGTACCATTTACCATTGACCTGGAACCAGCCTGTCTTCATATCTCCATTACTTGCATGTAGATAATACCAAGTCGAACCTTCTTGATACCAACCAGTCGCCATTGCTCCTGATGAACGGAGATAGTACCATTTATTACCAAGATGTTGCCAACCTGTTTGCATGATGCCAGTTGTTGGATCTAAGTAGTACCATGGAGCAGGTTTGCTTCTATCAATGCCAAAAGTAACATGGAAATCTTGAGTCCAACCCTTAGCAACTTCACCAATTGGTAGTGGATTGTAAGAATCATCGCCAGAAATTCCTAGCTTATTTAAATAATACCAATTGCCGTCTTCATAAGTCCAGCCAGTCTTTACAGCATAATTATTATCAAAATAATAAGTTCTCTTTTCAGCAGATGGAGTATATTGTTCACCGTATACTTTTCCTGTATTTTCAGACGTTTTTGCCTCTAGTACTTGTTTATCTGTTTGTTCTAGCAAAGCACCATCTTGTCCAAAATAGTACCACTTCTGTTGAAGGCCAATTTCTAAGACTGGACGATTATTAAATAAATTATCACGATAACCTGTTCCATGAATTTCTACGTATTGCCAACCGACAACCATCTCTCCTCTATCACCAAAATAGTAAGTTTTACCGTCTATTTTATGCCAATAGATTGCTTTATGATCATCTTTTACATAATATTTTCTATTATCCTTATCAACAAATTGGCCACCTGTGGTATCCGCAAATACAGTATTTGTAGCTAGCAAACCAAAGAAAAATGTTGCTAGTGCGACTTGCATCATTTTTTTCAAAAGCTTCATTTGTATCTCCTCCAAGATTAAATCCACTCACCAGATGAACCAAAGTTATAAACTTTACCATCGATAGTTTGGCTACCTGTAACCATTGCTCCATTTGAATTGAGATAATACCAGTTTCCATTTACTTTGGTCCAACCTGTCTTCATATCTCCATTACTTGCATTTAGGTAGTACCAAGTTGAACCGTCTTTCACCCAACCAGTTGCCATAGCTCCTGATGAACGGAGATAGTACCACTTGTTACCAAGATATTGCCAGCCTGTTTTCATATCGCCATTTTCAGCATCTAAATAGTACCAAGTTGAGCCTTCCTGATACCAGCCAGTTGTCATAGCTCCTGATGAACGGAGGTAGTACCACTTATTGCCAATTTGCTTCCAACCAGTTTGCATAATGCCAGTTGTTGCATCGAGATAATACCAAGTTGAATCATCGTTTATCCAATCTGCACGTCTTTCACCACCAATATAGTTTTCTCCATTAATTTCCGTTTTAGCTAGATAATACCAATTAGACTGGTCATAAAGCCAACCTGTCTCTAAAGAATGATTTTGATTAAAGTAATAGTTCGTGTAAAAACTCTTCTCTTCTTTATCTTCCGGATTTGTACGTTTTTCCCCATACTTTCTTCCAACACTGTCTTTAGTTTTAATCTCTAATGCTTTCCAACCAACAAACTCTTGTAGCACTCCATTTTTATCGAAGTAGTACCACTCTGACTTTGGAAAACCTTCTAATCTGATACCATTTGGGTAAGGACCAATTGTACTACCTTTAGATGGAAACGGTATATATTGCCAGCCGACAACCATCTCTCCAGATAAAGGATCAAAATAATAGTATTTTCCATCAATCACTCGCCAGTAGGTTTCTTTGAGGTTCCCCTTCTTGTAGTAGGTTCTACCATTTTCTTGGACAAATTGCCAGCCTTCCGAATCAGCATCATCCGCAAAGACGGTGCTTGTAGCTAGCAAAGCAAAGAAAGAAACTGTCAGAACAACTTGCATCATTATTTTAAATTTTTTCATTAGATCTTTCCTCCATAACTGATTGTAGCAAAGACTTTATTGTATGTCAATATATAGAAACTTCTCAAAAAAAAGCAGTTACATAACTGCAACTGCTTTTCTATTCTTGCATGGTGTAACCAACACCACGCACGGTTTTAATGTAGCTTTTTTGACCTTTTACATCAAGCTTGCTACGTAGATAACGGATATAAACATCCACGATATTGGTCTCTGTCGCACTTTCGTACTTCCAAACACTTTCCAATAACTGCTCACGAGTCAAGACCTTCTTGCTTCCCATGAGAGTAGCCAGAAGGTCATACTCGCGGCGCGTCAGAGCAATCAACTCCTCGCCACGATAAACGGTATGATGTTCTACATCCATACGTAGGTTGCGGTATGACGTTGGAACCTTCATCTGACTACAGTGTTGGTCAATGAAGTCCCGACCTCGGAAAATCGCTGAAATACGAGCTACTAGATTATCAATAATCACTGGCTTATAGATGTAAGAAACGGCGAAGCGCTGGATTGTCTCAATCTGGTCTTGCAATTCTTCGCGATGGTCCAAGACCATGATCACTGAGGCAGGTTTTGTCCGACTCAGCCTCTCTGCAAAATCCTGGGCCGTCATATCCCCCAGACGAGCATTCAGTAAAATCAAGTCATAATCTGTCTGGAGAGCCATGGAGAGGGCTTTTTGTCCCTCCTCGACCAGATCAACACGGTATTGCTCTTTTTGGAGTTCCAGACTGAGAAAATGAGCGAGATTTCGTTCTTTCTCAAGTAATAAAATCCGTTTCCCCATGGCAGACCTACTTATTTTTCGTCATACCAAGAGTAGTGGAATGTTCCTTCTTTGTCTTTACGTTGGTAAGTATGGGCACCAAAGTAGTCACGTTGTGCTTGGATTAAGTTAGCTGGAAGGTCAGCTGAACGGTAGCTATCAAAGTAAGTAATAGCTGCTGAGAAGGTTGGCACTGGTACACCTGCTTGTACAGCAAGAGCTACGATATCACGCACTGCTTGTTGGTACTTGGCAGTGACATCCAAGAAGTATTCATCCAAGAGAAGGTTTGCAAGATCAGCATCGCGGTTGTAGGCATCTGTGATCTTTTGCAAGAAACGAGAACGGATGATACAGCCGTCACGCCAGATAGATGCGATGTCCGCAAATGGCAAGTTCCAGTTGTTTTCTTTAGAAGCTACACGCAATTGGGCAAAACCTTGTGCGTATGAGATGATTTTTGAGAAGTAAAGAGCTTGACGAATCTTTTCGATCAACTCAGCCTTGTCACCTTCAAATTTGAAGGCAGCTGGTTTTGGAAGGACCTTGCTAGCATGTACACGCTCTTCTTTGTATGTAGAGATGTAACGTGCAAATACTGACTCCGTAATCAGTGACAATGGTACACCAAGGTCAAGAGCTGATTGACTAGTCCATTTACCAGTTCCTTTGTTTCCTGCAGCATCCAGGATGTAGTCTACGATTGGTCCATCTTGACCTTCATCATCTTTACGGCTCAAGATATCAGCTGTGATTTCAATCAAGTAGCTGTCCAATTCACCCTTGTTCCACTCAGTAAAGATTTCAGCCATGTCTTCTGCAGAAAGGCCAAGCAAGTGTTGCATGAGGTCGTAGCTTTCTGCAATCAATTGCATATCACCATACTCGATACCGTTGTGGACCATTTTCACATAGTGACCAGCTCCATCAGGACCGATGTAAGTCACACATGGTTTGCCATCTTCTGGTGCTTTAGCTGAAATTTCTTCGAGAACATCAGCAACCAATTCGTAGGCTTCTTTTTGTCCACCAGGCATGATAGAAGGACCTTCAAGGGCACCTTTTTCACCACCAGAAACTCCAGTACCGATAAAGTTGATACCTGAGTTTGCCAATTCTTCATTACGACGGATGGTATCTTTGTAGAAAGTGTTTCCTCCGTCAATCAAGATATCACCCTTGTCAAGGTGGGGAAGAAGAGCTTGGATAGTTGCGTCTGTACCAGGTCCAGCTTGAACCATCAGCATGATACGACGAGGTTTTTCGATTGAGTTTACAAAGCTTTCCACATCATAGCTTGGCACAAAGTTCTTTTCAGGATGGCAAGCAATTACATCTTCTGTTTTTTCTTTACTACGGTTGTAAATGGCAACTGTATAACCACGAGATTCGATATTTAGGGCAAGGTTACGACCCATTACGGCCATACCAACGACACCAAAGTTAGCTTTTGTCATGTGACACTCCTCTTGTTTAATATGTTTTATTTTATCATTTTTACCTATGAAAGGAAAGAATTTTGTAACGGAGTCTTAGTAGTCCAAGTCATCTGCATGACCAGAACCATTTCCTACAAAGTAACCTGTCTTACAGTTGAGAGTGAAGAGATAGGTTCCATCTGGTTTATAGAGGTTGTAATAACCATTTCCGTTTACGATATTGACACGTTCTAGGATATATTGATTTCCAGTGATATAGCCACGAGCACGTGATGTTGCTAGGACTTGTTCCAATACACCATCCGCAAAGGTCCAAGCAGGGTTGTTGCTATCATCTACAGCTGATTGGTTGTAAGGTACACGACTAGCACTTCTTTGAAGATTAACCCCATCGCCAGACAAACCACCATTTGTATCTCTAGCTGGTGCCGTGGTGCTTGTTGAAGGGGTCGTACTGCTTGCATTACTTTCTGTAGCTGAACTTGAGCTTGCTTGACTCGTGCTAGAGCTCGAACTTGAGCTGGAAGCACTGGTTTGTTGACTCTTACCAAGACTAATGGCCTTATCCAAGAGTTTGTCTAGTTCTGTGTTGCCTGTCTTAATTTCTGTAAATTTAGCATCCGCTTTGGCTTTCGCATTGGTATCCAAGACACCGTCCGTAATAGCTGGGCTTTCAAAGAGGGCATTAACATCTTGAATGGCCTTGATTTGAGTTGCTAGGCTATCATATCTTGACTTAGCTAGTGTATAATCACGGCTACCTTCTAACTTATCTAGCAAGGTTTTCAGTTGGCTCAATTTATCAAACTGGCTGTTTTTCAGAGCAGTCTTATTAGCATCTGTATAGAAAGTATCATAGAAATCATTGAAGTCTTTCAAAGCTGTTTGTGTCCCTTGATCATCCGAAGAGGCTGCTTGAGAAGACTGGATTTCTTGGTTTGAACGAGATACTTGGCGGTAGACATAATATGTTCCAGCAAGCACAAGGATTGCAGCTACTACAGAAGCAATGATGATGACACCTTTCTTCTTAGAGCCTGTTTCAGGTTCTGTTTGAGCCGAACGTGATAGAGGTGTATAGGTCTCCTCTTCTCGTTCCTCATTTATTTCCTTGGGCTCTGTTTCTGTTAAAACGAGAGGCTCTATTTCAGCACTTTCTTCATCTTGAAGGGGTGGAACAAACTGAGTAGTCTCTTCATTTTCTATCTCTTCAATAGATTCCTCAGCAACCATGTCTGAATCGTCTACCTGATCAGAAGATTCACTTGATTCACGAACTTCTTGGATCATTTCCTCTAGGTTTTGAGTAGAAGCCAGTTCTTCTTTTTTAAACTGACGAGTTTCAAACTTGTCAGCTTCAATCTCTTCACGGTGTTGTTTGATGTATTTGTCTAAGATACTGTCCTCAGGCAATACTCCAGCCTCCACCTCTTCATTCTTACGAATGACTTGACCAACAGTCAAGTCTTTTGCTTCGTCAAAGTCGAATTGTGGTTCTTGATGTCCTTTTTTATGACGATCACGTCTTTTCTTACTCATGAGTTCACCTTTCTATTTTACCTCTTGGCGTTTGACACGCTGACCAAAGTATTGATACAAATCCACTTTTAAGGTCCCGTTATAGAGTTTTCGCTTTTTATCAGCTGGACTTCCGTACTTGCTTTCAAAAGCTTCGTCACTCGTCAGGATAAACTTACTCCACGTTTTCAGTGGTGCAAAGACTTGTCCCATCTCAGCATAGAGCTTGGTAACTCCTGCATCATCAGACAAACGTTCCCCATATGGTGGATTGGAAATGATAACGCCATTAATCTTGTCAATGCGCAAGTCCTGTACTCGCATTTGCTTAAAGGTGATATCACCTGCGACGCCTGCTGCTTGGGCATTTGCCTTGGCAATCTCCACCATGCGAGCATCAATATCACAGCCCATAATGTCCAGCTCAAGTTCACGATCAATTTTCTTAGCCGCCTCTGTGCGAACTTCTTGGATTAACCGATCGCTGACCCAGTTCCATTCTTCAAAAGCAAAGGAACGGCGAAGTCCTGGAGCCATCTTTCTAGCAATCATAGCCGCCTCGATACAGAAAGTTCCTGAACCACAGGTCGGATCAATCAAGGGCTTGTCTGGATACCAATTAGATAGTTGTAAAATGGCCGCTGCCATATTTTCCTTGATCGGCGCCCCACCCTTTTCCGTACGATATCCTCGTTTAAAAAGGCTAGAACCTGTCGTGTCAATCATGACAGTTGCCACATCTTTCAGGATAGATACCTCAATCTTAAACTCGGGACCCGTTTCCATCAAGGGAACTCCTTCTGGACGGGCATAGTGTTTTTGTAATTTCTTCACAACAGCCTTCTTAGAAATAGCCTGAACACTGGGCTCGTTGTGGAGTTTAGACTTCACACATTTTGCCTTTGATATCGGGAAGCGTGCTCCTAGCGGGAGATAGTTTTCCCAATCTAGAGCAAAAACACCTTGAAAAAGCTCTTCAAAAGTCTTAGCAGGAAAACTTCCGACTACAATCTTGATGCGATCCGCTGCACGAAGCCAAAGATTGGTCTCGATGATTGCCTTCACATCTCCTTGAAAGCGGACACGCCCATTTTCAACCTGGCAATCATAACCAAGGTCTCGCACCTCACGTCCAACGACAGCCTCGAGACCCGCCGCAGCAGTTGCGATTAAATTAAATTGTTCTTTCATTTCTAGTCTTGCAAGACCTTTCTCTTGTTCACTTTAAAAAATGAGGTTGAGAAAGATTTCTCAGCCCCAACCTATATGCAATTTTCTATAAGCCATGTTTTGTTCCAGAAGTGACTAGGACCACTTCCTTCGATAATCATCTGTCTACCGCTAACAGCATAAATCTGATAGCAGTCAGAGTACTACGTTCGTTTCCGTGCACTCCATGCCCCGACCAAAATTTGGGTTGCTAGCTTGAGGGGTTTACCGCGTTCCACTCTCTCTGTTTCCAGAAAGACTCCGTCACTGTGGCACTTTCAAGCCTATTCTGACCTATCCGAAGACTTAGCCATTTCGACTGCCGTAACGATTTCTCGTCCCTAGGCTTATGGATTCGCCTAGCACAAACACTACAGGCATCACAGCCTGTGCTAGCATGGACTTTCCTCATGAAAAGAGAATCTCTTCACGCGATTATCCAAAAATTGCACTCATTCCTTAGTCAATTATAAATCTTGGTTGTCTAAGATTTGCTTACCAAATACTTCTTTTTCGAGACGATTTAAGCGTTTCAAAATATCAAAGTTTGTCATTGAAGTAGAAGCCGTTACTTCAATAGAGTCTGGTTGAGTTGGAGCTACCTGTGGTTTATGAGATAATTCTTCCTTCAAATCAGCAATCTCTTGACGAAGGGATTTGACCAAAGCTGCGTAGGTTTCATAATCCTTAATCACATCGTCTAGGAATTCATCTACCTCTGCTTTGCTGTATCCACGTACTTCACGTCCAAATTCTTGTTCAAAAATATCTTTCGCTGAAAATATAATACTTGCCATGTCTCTCTCCATTCTGGGTTACTAGTATTATTATATAAAAAAAGACAAGTAAAAATCAAGGTCAAAGGCTTACTTTTCAGAAAAATTTTCTACTATTTCATTCAAGTCCTCAAATGTTAATCTTCTTGTAACATAGTCCGCTTGATTTTTCATCATTTGGTAAAAATATCGTAACTTGGTTTCCTTTTCTTCGTCGTAAAAAAGATAGCAAGTATCTGTATTCTCCAGCAGAAATTTCTGATAATCACGCAGTTGCCCCTTGTGCTCATATTGTGGATAGGCATATTTGACAAAGTCAACCTGCTTGAACTCACTCAATTTCGCTTGATTTGCTTCATTCCAATTACTGCCATGGGTTTCAAAATCAAAAATGGTCGCCAGCTGAAATCCATAGTCTGCTTTCATGTCTTTCGCCACCTGAAGCGCCCAGTACTCAAAGCCCAAGGTCCCTGTAAAGACAAGCCAGTTCACCCCATCCTCTGCTAGACGTTCCAGGTCTCTCCGAATGGCTGTTTTGATAATATCAACGCGAATATCCTTGTCATTAAAGAGACCAAGGTCGAAGGCTGAATAGCCTAAAATCAAGGCTGATGTCATTTTTAACCCTTTCTTTGTAAATTTATGATATAATAGAGTGATGTTATTGTACCAATAAGGAGAATTATGGTCAACTATCCACATAAAATTTCATCTCAAAAGAGGCAAGCACCCCTGTCACAAACTAAAAATTTCGCAAATCGGGGAATGTCTTTTGAAAAGATGATCAATGCTACGAACGACTACTATTTGTCGCATGGGTTAGCTGTTATTCATAAGAAACCGACTCCCATCCAAATCGTACGTGTCGACTATCCCCAACGAAGTCGTGCCAAGATCGTTGAAGCCTACTTTAGACAAGCCTCAACTACTGACTATTCAGGGGTTTATGATGGATACTACATCGACTTTGAAGCAAAGGAAACCAGGCAAAAACATGCGATACCGATGAAGAATTTTCATCTCCATCAGATCCAGCATATGGAACAAGTCCTTGCCCAGCAAGGAATCTGCTTTGTACTCCTTCACTTTTCTTCTCAGCAAGAAACCTACTTATTGCCGGCTATTGACCTCATCCGTTTCTATCATCAAGATAAGGGACAGAAGTCAATGCCACTTGGATATATTCGAGAAAATGGATATAGGATTGAGCCTGGTGCCTTTCCTCAAATTCCCTACCTCGACATTATCAAAGAACATTTACTAGGTGGTAAAACAAGATGAACAAACAAACTTTTCTGCGAATAGCTAAGTATGTCAGTATCAGTCTCTTAACTGTATTTATCGCAGCTGTAATGCTTGGTGGAGGTCTCTTCCTCTACTATGTTAGCAAGGCTCCCGAACTTTCTGAAAGTAAACTAGTTGCTACAACGTCAAGTAAGATCTATGATAGCAATGACGAGCTTATCGCTGATCTTGGATCGGAACGTCGGGTCAATGCCCAAGCAAACGAAATACCGACCGATTTGGTCAACGCTATTGTTTCGATTGAGGACCATCGCTTCTTTAATCACCGAGGAATCGACACGATCCGTATCCTAGGTGCTACCCTCCGAAACCTTCGTGGTGGTGGAGGTCTGCAAGGAGCTTCCACCTTGACACAGCAGTTGATTAAATTAACTTACTTCTCTACGTCAACTTCTGATCAGACTCTTTCTCGTAAGGCCCAGGAAGCTTGGTTAGCTGTTCAGCTAGAACAAAAAGCGACTAAACAAGAGATCTTGACCTACTACATCAACAAGGTTTACATGTCAAACGGTAACTACGGAATGCAGACAGCTGCCCAAAGTTACTATGGCAAGGATCTCAAAGATTTAAGTATTCCTCAACTGGCTCTCCTTGCTGGTATGCCTCAGGCTCCAAACCAGTATGATCCATACTCGCATCCAGAAGCTGCTCAAGAACGTCGTAATCTCGTCCTCTCTGAGATGAAGGGGCAAGGTTACATTTCAGCTGAGCAATATGAAAAAGCGATTAATACTCCGATTACAGATGGACTTCAAAGTCTAAAATCGGCTAATAGTTATCCTCCATACATGGACAACTATCTCAAAGAGGTAATCGATCAAGTCGAACAAGAAACAGGCTACAACCTCTTAACGACTGGTATGGATGTCTACACCAACGTTGATCCTAAAGTTCAACAACATCTCTGGGATATCTACAATACCGACGAGTATGTCAACTATCCAGATGATGAAATGCAAGTAGCTTCAACGATTGTGGATGTGACAAATGGGAAAGTCATTGCTCAGTTAGGTTCTCGTCACCAATCAAGCAATGTCTCCTTCGGAATCAACCAAGCTGTTGAAACCAACCGTGACTGGGGTTCTACCATGAAGCCAATCACAGACTATGCTCCTGCCTTGGAGTATGACATCTACGACTCAACTGCTTCGATTGTACATGATGTTCCTTACAACTATCCTGGAACAGATACCCCTGTTTACAACTGGGATAGAAGTTATTTTGGAAATATTACCATCCAATATGCGCTCCAACAATCACGGAACGTTACAGCTGTAGAAACCTTGAACAAAGTCGGTTTGGATAGAGCCAAGACCTTCCTAAATGGAATCGGCATTGACTATCCAGATATGCACTATGCCAACGCGATTTCAAGTAATACGACTGAGTCAAACAAAAAGTATGGAGCAAGTAGTGAGAAAATGGCTGCTGCTTACGCTGCTTTTGCTAACGGTGGTATCTACCATAAACCAATGTATATCAACAAAATCGTCTTTAGCGATGGTAGCTCAAAAGAATACGCTGATCCTGGTACTCGTGCCATGAAAGAGACGACCGCCTATATGATGACAGAAATGATGAAGACTGTCTTGGCATACGGAACTGGTCGTGGTGCTTATCTCCCTTGGCTACCTCAAGCTGGTAAGACTGGTACATCAAACTATACAGATGATGAAATTGAAAACTACATCAAAAATACTGGTTATGTAGCTCCAGACGAAATGTTTGTTGGTTATACTCGCAAATATTCAATGGCTGTGTGGACAGGTTACTCAAACCGCCTTACTCCTATCGTTGGTGATGGCTTCTATGTTGCAGCTAAGGTTTACCGTTCGATGATGACTTATCTGTCTGAGGATAACAACCCTGGCGACTGGACTATGCCAGAAGGCCTCTATCGAAGTGGTGAGTTCGTCTTTAAAAACGGTGCTCGTTCTGCATGGACTGCTCCTGCTCCGCAACAGGCCCCAACACCAGAAAGTTCGAGCTCGACATCAGAAAGTTCAACTTCACAGTCAAGCTCATCTACTCCAAGCACGAATAATAGTGCAAACAATAATACCAATAACCAGCAACCAAATACAACGCCTGGTCAACAAAACCAGAACCAAAATCAGAATCCTCAACCAGCACAACCATAACATTTATCATCCAGAGTTTTCTGGGTGATTTTTTCATAGCACTATTGCATTTATGTGCTTAACAAAAGCCTGAGAAGATGTCTTCTCAGGCTTTTTCTGTACTATAAACCTCATTGGGAAAGATAGGAAACGGATTTCGTAATCTTGTTAAGAGGTTTTACTAAATACTAGTCTTTCTTTGTTTTTGCTACAAAGAGAGCAGATAGGGCTAGGCTAACACCTGCTAGGAAGAGGGCTGTGTCAGATTGACTCTCACCTGTTGCTGGCAAGCTCTGTTTTGCTGTTTCTTGTCTAGCAATTTCTTGTTTATGATCTGGAGTCTTACCTTGATCAGAAACTAGAGTGCTAAGTTTAAACTCAGGTTTTTCTACTGTTGGAGCTGCTTGGTCTCCTACTGTTGCTAGCGGGCCTGTGTATTCTGGCAATTCATGCACTAGAGCCATCACTGCATTGACACCACCCTTGAACTCAGGTTTCTCTACTGTTGGAGCAGCTTGGTCACCTACTGTCGCTACGGGGCCTGTGTACTCTGGAAGTTCATGTACTAGGGCTTCAACTGCATTGACACCACCCTTGAACTCAGGTTTCTCTACTGTTGGAGCAGTTTGGTCTCCTACTGTTGCTAATGCGCCTGTGTACTCTGGAAGTTCATGTACTAGGGCTTCAACTGCATTGACACCACCTGTGAATTCAGGAACCTCAAGAACGGGTGCTGGTTCTTCACCCTTGCTTGATTGAACAGGTTCTTCTGTTAATTCTTGATAGAAGCTCGCCAATTCATAAAACTCAGCCTTGCCACCTTCCCAGACTAATTTGACGTCTAGAAGAGAGCCACCATTTCGGATAGCGAAGGTTTGGAGACTAGATGTAATGGCACCGAGGTCTAGCCAACTGTCTTGACCATCCTTGAGTGTTCTAGCAAGAACACGTGCCTTAGCTCCTTCAGGAAGACTGGAAACGAGACGAAGGTGGTTAGCTTTGGTTGGTTCAGACAAGTGATACACCAATTCGCCCTTGTCTTTTTCAGACTTGTAGCTGGTCAAGACTTTGCCGTCTACAAGATTATTATAAAGGTTGCCTTGGCTTTCTCCACTACTTCCTTCTACTGTTGGATCATTGATTGGTTTGACAAATTCACCATCGTTGATGACCAATTCTGTAAAGCCTACAAAACGGGCATCATAGTCTGCTGTATAGAGGACACGGAGATAGTTAGCTTTGACTGGTGTCGCCAATTTACCCTCGATATAGCGATTTCCTGGCATCTTAGAATCATGTGTCCAACCATCTGTCAATGAATCATCGTGTGTGCTATTGGCCACACCATCTCCTACTGTCACGACATCAGTCCAAGTTTTACCGTCTTGGCTGACTTGAATCTTACCATCACGAAGGTAGTTTTGAGTTCCGTCTTGGATGTAGGCTCTGATCTTCTTGATAGTGCGTTCGCTACCAAGTTTCAAGGTTACGTGGCCATCTTTACGGGCATAGTCTGAAAACTCAACGAAGTTGTTGTAAACACCGTCAAATAGTTGATCTAGGTTGTTCAGCTTACGAACATCATTGCTTCCGTATGTTGGATGAATACCCATTGTTGTAGATTCTAGTTTGGTTGGTTGTACTTCTTTGGTTGTCACAAGGAGAGAAGTGGCTGTCACAGCTTGTTCCTGATCTGTTTTATTGACCAAACGAACATAACGTACCAAGTGGCTCACTACAGATCTGTCAGTCAACTGGCTAGCCGGCGTCCATTCTTGCGCATTTGCAGAGTACTCTAGAGTAAGAGCAGGGTTAGCCTGACCTTGGAGCTGGATGCTCTTGATTTGATGGATACGGTCAAGCTTCATACCTAGATAGCTATGAGCAGGGAGTTTGGTTCCAGCTGGAATTTGAAGCTCGTAACTGCCCAAGCTATCCACTACTGGTGTTTCCTTCAAGGCGTCAACGTTGGTGTCTGTTAACTCGCTGTTTCCAGAGCGTGTCTCAACAGAGAAGTCCTGGATACGCCACCAGAGGTCGAGTGCCTTGGTATTGCGTACTCGAATGTAACGAGCATTGATCGCTCTGGTCACTTCCTTGGTTTGTTCTCCTGATAGGCGATCCAACTCTTGCCATGCAGTTCCATCTGTAGAGTACTCAAGTACACCTGCGGCAAGCTTATCACCCGTTCCTTGGCGAAGTCGTACTTTAGTGACTGACTTGACTTCACCGAGGTCAAGTTGTGCCCAGGCATCTACTGGTGTCGTATTGCTACCGTCAGCATTTGCCATCATGGCTTCTGTATTGTCCTTGCCATCAGTGATTTGACGGGCTGAGGTATTTAGTTTGTAAACTAAGTTTGAGCTTAGACTAACTGTCGTTGCTTGTTGGCTACGAGCTTTTTCAACTGGACGGTTGACTGCAATTTCCTGAACTGCAAACCAGGTATTCTCACGGTCTGCTGTCGCAATCATGCGAACTGCCTTGGCCTTGATATTGAGATTTTCAAACTTAAGAAGGGATTCATTTCCGACATAGCTTGGCTCTTTCAAAGTTACCCAGTTATCATTTTCATCTTGATACTGCACTTCTGCCTTACTAAAGGTATCACGTGGATTTGCCTGCGTTCCCATTGCAAAGGTCAAGGTTTGGATCGCTACCGGCTTGTTGAACTTCATACCAATATAATCACCTGTCTTGATGCTGTTTGGTGATTTAATAATCGCATGAGTTGCCAAGTCGCCATCCGTTACTTCTGCCAAACCACCTTCTACACCTGTTCGATTGGTGATAAAGGTGCTGATGATTTGGTCTGGGTGCAAGACTTTTTGAACTTCAGACGCTAGAACTTCTTTCAGGGATAGGATAAATGGACGAATATGTTGAACACCCAATTCAGCTTTTTCCATATGGTCTACATAATGGAAGGTGTGAGTTTGAGACTGTTCGTACAATTTCAAACCTTTATAGTAGCTATCCCAAAGTTTGGCCGCATCGTTTGTAGCCATGGCTTCAGTTCCTGTAAGGAAGGCATCGAGGGCATTCATTTGGTCGATTGCATTATCCAACCAATAGTGGATTTGGGCAACCATTTTTTTATCGCCTGATGCTTTATAGAGTTCAGCTGCTTCTTTAATCTTGGCAAATTCAGCTCGCAAGGCTGCACGTTCTGCAGTCACATCCTGACCAGCTTTGAGCTTAGTCATGAAGTCTGTTAATTTTGGAGCCAAGTCTACAGATTCTTCTAGTTTGACGACACGATTATCCATGTTTTGGTTGATCATGTGCTTACCAAGTTCGCGGAAGGCTGCTGATACCTTGCTATCTTCAAAATGACCATTTTCTACAAAGTTGAAGGCAATATCATTGATTTTCTTAGCTTCTTCTTCTGATTTCCACTGTTTCCATGAGTATTGAGCTCCTGAAAAGAGGGCAATCTTAGATGGTTCAGACTGTTGCATTGGGTTCAACATGATACCAGATAGCAAGCTAGGATCCACATTCGGATGAAGGAATTTCTCACCACCACCTAGAATCAAGTGCTGTTTAGAGTTATCTGTTACAGGCCAGTTAATCCAAAGTGAAACTGGGCGATAGGTCTTGCCACCTGCGGATAGATTGTTTTTGAGAGTTGAAAGGAAGCTTTCAGAGACTTCACCCCAAATCTTACCACCCGTCAAGGTCATGGATGTTGAACTTGGGAGATTTTCATTGAGGGATTTCAACTCATCTTCACGTCCATTACCCCAATACTGTCCAGGAACAAAGATCATTTCTTTACGAAGACCGCTGTAAGTTCCCTGCATTTCAGTCAACCACTTGGTCATATCTTGCATCAAGCGGTTGTAGCTATTGTAGCCTCCGACTGGGCTTGGAGCATCATCTGCAAGGATACCAAATTCACGGACACCCACTTTCATCAACTGGGTAAATTTAGCCTTGATGGTTGCCAAATCTTCTTGGTAATGCGCTTCATTTCCAAAGCGGATGCGGTTGTTCATGAATGGATGGATAGTCCAGACATAGCGGGTTTTACTTTGATTTCCGACACGAGCAAGTTCACGGATTTCAGCTAGTTTTTCTTCTGGATAGAGTTCACGCCATTTCTTGTTGTGATATGGATCATCTTTTGGTGCAAAGAAGTATTGGTTCAATTTCAAATCGCCACCATAACGCATGAGCTCTGCACGATCGGCATTCGACCATGGATTTCCATAGTAACCTTCGATGAAACCACGGTTCTTGAGCTCTGCGTAATCTTCTACTGTCACATTGCGAAGGACTGGCACTTGGCTTTCCTTGAGCATGTGTTTCAAGGTTGTCAAACCATAGAAAACTGCATCAGTGTCTTTTCCGACGATGGAAATCGAATTATCCTTGATGCTCAAGACATAGGCGTCAATCTTGTCAAAGAGACCTGCTGAAACCTTGGACAAGTTTTGCTCTGCTTGTGAACCTTGTCCATGCACTCCAAGATAGATATTGGTTGCGCCAGCGATTGCTGCCTTACCAGTTGTATAAGATACTTGATTGTCCTGCAAAACACTCTTCAAGCGATTGCGAGTATAGATATCGAGCTGATCGCCCATGACCAGATTGACTTGCTTGCGAAGAGCTGTGACACCTTCTCCATAAGTCACTTTTTGTGGAGTTGGGAAGACCTTGTACTCTTTCTTGAGATAGTCTGCGCTCTTGCTAGCAGCTGCAATGCTGTCTTCGCTAGCTGGTTTACTTGCAGTGAATTGATCTGCCAATTCAACTGTTCCATCACCGGTTTGGTCTACTTTTGGTTTTTCTGGTGTAGTTGGTTTTTCTGGTTGACTTGGTGCAGGCGTTTCTTGCTCTTCTTTGACAGGTTTCAATAGATGAACTTCAGCTGCACTTGCAAAACCACCAACGCCTTCCAATACTTTCAATTCAATCTTGTTGGTATGCACCGCCGCAAAGTTGACTGTTTTTTCTTGGGCGTTGTTGTCCCAGCTTCCTTCTGAAACCTTGACCATTTGGCCATCTTTTTGTGCGTAGATTTCGTAGCGCGTCACAACACCATTTCCACCACCTGGACGTGGGAGATAGGTCAAGCCATTGATTTTTTCTGCTTCTTTCAAGGTCATAGTAAGGGTGTATGGCGCAGTGTCACCGGTCCACTTAGTATGCCAGAAGGTATTTGGATCATTGTCAAAGGCCTTTTCAACAGCGCCTTCAGTCGCGTTTCCTGGAAGTTGCTGACTGCTTGCGGTTGCAGTAATCTTATCATTTGAAATCAAGCGAGGATTTACAAATGCTTTATCCGACAACTCTGCGCTATGCAAGATTCCTTTGAATCCACCGATGCTTTCAAGCGGTAGTACCAAGCTATTGTGGGCAAAGCGAGGGTGGGCTGGATTTGCGATACGCTCAATCTTTTCACCATCCACATAGACTTCGGTTGACTGTGGTTTGGTTACAATGGAGATTTGATAGCGTTTGTTCTTTTCAAGTTTTTTATTGAATTGGATATGGAACTGTTCAAACTGGTAAGCAAGATAGCCATCTTTATCAGCTAGATAGATACGATTGTCCCCACTTGTTGAGAAGGTTTGTTCACCGTCTCCAGTGACAGTCACATCAAACTTCAAGACGTGACTCGGACCAACATCACCAGCCAAGCCTTCGATACTGCTGTCTTTCTCAAAAGCCAATCCTTGCTCACTTGTCTTCACTTTCTTGCTTGCATAGTTCTTGACTGTTTCAGGATTGATGGTAAACAAGTCGCTTTGATCAATCTCTTTATCAGGATTTGACTGCGGCGCATAAGGACTCGTTGGTAGGGTGCGTTCTGCAAAGGTCGCAGCTGCACGGTCAGACCCCCAGGTGCGCTCTGCAGTGGTTTGCATGCTCTTGAAGAAGCGTTTAAAGATGTCATAAGAGGTCAAACCGGTTTCATGAAGGTCGATATTATCATTCCAAACTGCGTGACCACCACCAAGGATACTTGGATGAGAAGCTGGTAGAAGTGGACCTCCACCTGTTCTAAAATCATTTGGTGTCCAGCTATTGTACTGACGTTCGTAGTTAGCATAGTCCCCGTAAGCTGCTTGACTATTGCTTCCACTTGGCACACTATAGGTCGGTACATCTGTGATGTTGATAATCTTAGCTCCCTGAGCAATGGCTTCATTTGGTCGTTGCCATCCGATACTCCAGATATCAACCTCTACTCCGTTCCAATCAACAGGAGTGTTCCCACGTTTCGCACTGAGTGAGCCCCAGATACGAGGGGTGTAACCTTTAGACTTGATATATTGGGTCAAATCATTGACATAGCGACGGTAACTTTCTCTGCTGCCATAGTATTCATCCGTTCCAATATGAACAGTGGATACCCCATGAAGTGGTGCATCTGGACCGTCGAGGAGTTTGTCATAAACTGATTTGACAAAAGCTAGCGTTTCATCGTATTTATTATCTAGGTCGAGCATTGCAACACGTTCAACATTGTGTTTGCCAGCATAATCACTCAAACTACCTTGATACATGAGGTCTGGGCGGACTTTGACAAATGATAGTGCATGACCTGGTGTGTCAATTTCTGGCACTAGATTGATATGCAAGGCCTTGGCAAGTTTAATCAGATTTTGCATTTCTTCCTTGGTATAATGCTCATCTGAAGTCAATTTTTGATCATTCTTACCGACAATGTCTGTCTCCACACGGAAACCAGTCTTAGCGTGTTCAAGTACATACTTGAGTTGTTCTTCTGGAGTTAAATTCTTACCTGCCAAGTGTTCCTTAAGGAAGATATAGTTATCATTAAGGTGCAACTGCAAGTCGTTCATCTTGTAGTAGGCCATGTTGAGCATGATGTCTACAAGAGTGTCATAAGGGATAAATTTACGACCTGTATCCAGCATAAAGCCACGGTGACTGAAACTTGGGAAATCACGAATTTCGCCATTTTGTAGGTCTGTTTCTCCCATTTGAAGAAGAGTCCGAGTGGCGTAGAAGGCTCCTGTGTTTGTGGCAGCTTCGATGGTAATCACATCATTTTGGATAGTGATGCCATACCCTTCTTTACCATAACCCTTGTTTTCAACCTTTTTAAATTCGATTCGTTTTTGAGCTTGCTTGTCACCTGTTGCTAGTTCCAATCTACGGCTTGCAAGGTCTGACTGGTAGAAGGTTGCAGCCTGATCAAAGCCTGAATCTCCTGTCGCAAGAACTGTATCTGAAGTGATAGAAGATTGGCCTTCTTTCCCATACCATTGTTGAACAGCTGGTGCTACTTTTGGTTTGACACCCACACCTTCGTCCTGATGTAGGCCCTTGATGACTACTTCAAATTCCTTAGTGAAAGTATGACTGTCTCTGATTTGTTGCACCATGACCTTGACGCGTTGATCTGTCAGAGGTTTATGGATACGATTTTGAAGGTCAATCACACCTTGCTTGTTGCTTCCGATAAGGCTAACTTTCCCTGGTAAAGTTGGTAAGACAAGAGACTGTCCGTCTTCTGCTACTGTGAGTTCGGTTACTTGGCGGATATCCGTTACCTTACTATGGTCCGGAACGTTTGAATAAGCTCGAATTTCTTGGATACCAACGTTTCTCCAGCCCATTGTGCCCGCTTGATAGTCGTTAATTTCTAACTTAAGATATTTAGCTTGAATACTTTCAGCTAGATCTACTTTCTCATCTAAAACAGGATCTCCAGTCTTGGTATGAGCGAGTTTCCATTGTTTTTCTCCGTTAGCGCCCACGTCTTCTTGACCTGCGTAGTAGAGACTCCAAGATTTGATATTTGGATCATTTTGCCCATTACGAAGACGACGATCCCAGTCAATTTCCACATGCTTGATGAGGGTAGTTTTTGGAAGAGTTAATTCAAAAGTTGGTTTTACTGCATCTCTATCTGTAGCCCAACGGGTATTGTCATCTCCATCGATAGCCTTATCTGCAGTAAAGTTGGTCCCAGTCTCATGGTTGCTCGCCTGAGCAGTAGCACCTTCGAGATGGTTGACATCTTCTCTATCTTCAATTTGCTTTTCAGCTGGTTTTACTGCTGGTGTAGGGGTTTCCGTAGGTTGATTTTCTGCCTTTGGTGTTTCAACCGGTTTGGGCGTTTCTGCTGGCTTGGGACTTGCAGGACTTGTCTCTGGTTTTGCCTCTTCACTTGCTGCAGGTTTGGTTCCCTCATCAGTCGCTGGAGTTTCTTCATGACTTGCTTCTGTTGCAGCTTCTGCATCTGCTTTTTCAAGCGCAGCGGCTAAATCATCTGGTAACTTATCCAGAGCTTGAACATGAGTGATACTTCCCTCTGTCTCTGAAGGCGTTGCTGTTTCTGCCGCCTGAACCATATTGGCGCCAAAGATACTAGCACCAATCATAACGGAGGCTGCACCGATTGCAAATTTTCTTATACTATAGTGACAGCGTTTCTCAAAAAAATGTCTATCCATCTTTCTCCTATTCCTTTCATCCGCATACATGAGTAAGCGGTATCATTTCTCCTTTGAAAAAAGGAGAGAACCTAGAGGTCCTCTCCGGCTGTTTGATCCTATTTGATTCGAGATCTTTTGGACTTCTAAAACCAAATCTGTTTAGTCTTCTTTTCGTTTTGTCGTAAGAACAGCAGCAGATAAAGCGATACTCACACTTGCTAAGAAGAGGGCTACTTCTGAGCTGTGCTCCCCTGTAGCAGGTAGTTTTTCTTCATCTTTCGCTCCCGGAGTTTTGGTTTCAGCTACTGGACTTGGAGTGAGCGGGTACTCAGGTTTTTCAACTGTTGGAGCTGCTTGATCTCCAGCTGTAGCCAATACACCTGTGTAGGCTGGCTTTTCATTTACCAAGGCCTCAACTGCATTGACTCCACCTCTATACTCTGGAACTTCATTTGCAGCCGCTAGGACCGCATTGGCTCCACCTTTGTATTCTGGTAATTCGTGAACCAAGGCTTGGACCGCATTAACGCCGCCCTTGAACTCAGGGACTTCATGTACAGCTGCTTCTGTTGCATTGACGCCGCCTTTGAACTCAGGTACATCAAGAACTGGTGGTTGTTCTTCACCCTTGCTACTTGTTGGAGCATCTGGTTTCGTAGCAGAATCTTTTAATTGGTTGAGATAGTCTGCGAAGTAGGCAACCATTCTTTCCGTCAAGAGGTGGTTATCCGTCGCATATTTCATGCTTGCCTGAACGCTAGCTACTTCCTCTTGATTGTCTTTGTCCGTTAATTTCTGCGCCTTAGCCAAAGCTGCTTCATAGCTAGACATGTCAAGTGGTGTTTCTGCTACCTGTGGACGGGTAAAGATGAGTTCCGCTGCAGATTGGTATTTATCGCCACCATCTCCGTAAGTCTTGGTACCAGTAAGGACGATTTTCTTAGCCTTGATTGTCTTGCCAAAGTCAATGTCTTTTGGCTTGTTGTTATTTGGCCAATCTGTCACTGTGAAGGTATGTTCCTTGCCAGACTCATCTGTGACAACCAGTTTCACATCTCGCAAGTTTCCATTTGAATCAGATGCACGTGGAACATAGCGAAGTCCTGTGATTTCAGTAGGTTCTTTCAAGACCATGGTTGCAGGCTTGCCTACATCTCCTCCATTCCAAGATGTATGCCATAGGCTAGAAACATTGCCATCAAAGGCATTCTCTAGACCTTCACCTGGTTGAGCTGGCGCATCCAAACTTTCAAAGTCTTCTGCTACCAAGGCTGTCTTCTTCTGAACCAAAGCATTCTTCAAGGCTTCAATCTTAGCAATCTCTGCACGCGCTTCTTCTACGCTAATGTCATCATCTGCTTGGCTGAGGTTAAAGACCGCCTCTTTCAAAGCATCCATAGACTCTTTCGTGTAGTTAGTCATGGCAACCGTTGGCAAGTAGTTCTTGAGAGCATTTTCTGTCAACATCTTACCTGTTAGGGTAATTTCCTCGATGTGAAGATTGTCCATCATGAAATCGTTGTAACCACGGAAGTTGGCATTTCCGCCAGCATCTCCATGAGTATTGCTTGCGTTTCCAGTTGAGTAGATACCTACCCAAGTATCGCCTGTTTCTGCACCTGTCACGAGGAAGGTTGCCTTCTTGGCTTTCTTAGAATCCGTCCAAGTATTTGGCAATTCATGCATTTCCAAGTTGCTTGCTTGAGTACCACGACGACCTGACTGGAATTCTCCCTTACCAACTACAAAGGCATAGGTATTGTCTGATCCTGCTTCGTATTCAAAGGTTACACGATAAGTCTTACCAGCTTCAAAGCGGAAGTTTTGCGGAATAGTTTGGTAAACCAAGTTACGACGGCTCACTAGTCCATTGGTCTTGAGTGACCAATTTCCTTCGATAACATCATCGACTTTCTTACCATTCCAACCACGCTGTGTATATGGATCGTGTTTTTCAGACAAGTGAGTGCGGTTGTCTTCAACACCTTCGACACCGCCCACTACGAATGGGAAAATCCCTTGAGCTACATTTTCAAAGTCTTGTTTAAATGTTCCTTTACCTGTATCATGCTTGTCTCCGTACATGCTTGAATTGTTTTCAAAGGTACGAATTTCATCAAAGTATGTTGCTTCATCACCAGCTTCACGACTCAATGTCAGAGTGACATTTGATACGTCAGATTCAGTTGTAAAGAAGGCGTACATGTTTTGGAAGTAACTTGTATCATCAACTGTAGCATTTTCACGACGATTGTTATGAGCATAAGCTTTGATATAGTTAAGAGCGAGTGACTTATTGGTGTAAGTAGTCACTTCTTTCTCGCCAGTATTCACTGTGATACTTGCCTTAGCATTACTACGGTTATCGACACCAACATAAACCGCATACTTGGTATTTGGTTTCAAGCCAGTCAGTTTCTGAGTAAGGCTAACCTTGCTCTTATTGCCTTGGATACGAAGCATTTCATTTGCACCCTGTGATTTGACAATTTCTGCCTTGGAAGCATCACCAGAAATAGTCCAGTGTTTCAAGGTTCCACTGTTAAATCCTTGGTCATAGATGTGCATGCCTTCGCTCCATGACATTTCAGGATTGGTTTGTTTTGAACGGTAAAGAACGTATGGTTGATTTGCTAGAAGGTCTAGGGTAATCTTACCATCTGTTACAGTTAGTTCTTGCTCTTCTGTCTTACCTTGGTCAGTTAGCTTGTAAAGGTAAACCTTGCTATTTGCCCAATCACTCGGAAGGGTCCAAGTTGTTGCACCGGCCTGCGTATTGAAGTAGTACATCTTTTCCTTTTCAGTAGGAAGTTTCTTACCATTTGCATCCCAATTCCAAGGAGTCAAGTAAGCTGAACCATCTTGGATGACACGTCCATTGAGCGTTACTGTACGTTCGCGGTATTGCGGGCTATTGACATCGTTTGACTTACGAGTCACAACAACCTTGTTACCTGCTGCATCGACTAGCTCAACCTTCATTTCTGGAGTCCATTTATAGGTGCTACCATTATCGGTCATGGTAACTGGTGTACCATTTTCCCATTTACTTACAGTGAAGTGTTGGAAGTACTTAGTCATGACGTCATGGGCAAAGAGGTTAGTCACATAGCCATTGTAGTCGCTTCTTCCTTGCCAGCCTTCAAAGTCTTTCATGCTGTAGCCACCTAGAAGTGGGTAGTTGGCTGCACCACCGTAACTTCTGTAGTCCCCAACCCAAGAATCTTTTTGGTGGTTGCGGATAAAGCGGGTGATAGCACTGTTGATACCTTTATTAGTGTAGCCACCATAGGTCAAGTCAGCTGCCCAGTGTTGGAAGGTAGAGTCGTATTCACCACCATGGCCCCACTCAATCGCAAAACGCCAGCCTTGTTTGTTGATTTCTTTAGCAAGAACGTGGGTAGCCCAGGCACCGTTATCACCTGATTGACCATTGCCCCATACGTCCACATAGATAAAGTCGAGACCTTCACCAAGTTTTTTCTTCAAGTCTTCCCAGCGAGCCAAGCGTCCATGCGCCAAGTCATAAGCAGCATCGATGTTGATACCTTGGTCTAACCAGTTCCAACCATAGCTGTAGCTTCCATCTGGATTCTTACGAAGAATATTTTCATTAAAGTATTTAGACTCAGGATAAGTCTCAGAAGCGTTCACGTGGATACCTAGATGAGCTCCATATTTCTTCGCTTTTTCAATCAAGGTCTTGAAGTCTTCGACACCACCAATACGTTTACCAATATCAGCATAGTTCAAGTGTCCAGAGTCATGACCTTCACTACCATAACCTTTAAGGAGAACACCTTGCCCAAGACCATCTGTGTGGAGATTGATTTTCTTGATACCATCCAAGGTCATAAGGAATGGGTTTTGGGCTTGTGAGCCAAAGTTCATCGCGATACGGTAAGCAGTGATATCCTTAACTTTTTCCCAACCTTGAGGGTTGTTCATGATGCTACGATAAGCAATGGCACCATCTTGCCAGTCGACTTTGTTGTCAGCATTGGCATCTTCGGTGATAACAACCTTGGCACTTGGAAGTTCCTTGGTGTATTCTGGGAAGACAATGCCCTTATAAGCCTTTTCCCATTGCCATTCAGAGCTGTGAATTCCGACATAGTTGGCATTTCCAACTGTTTCTTTATAGGCTGTCAAACGAGTCCAGTCATTCGAACCACCACCATAGCTGTTTTGAGAATTGCTCCAAACACCTGCAGCAAGCTTATCTGTAGAAACAAATCCATACATGTAACCCTTGGCCAAGTCTTTCATTGGATTGGTTACATCGATATGATCATCTCCGCTGACATGGGTATTATTTGACATGGTTGCCCCGTCAAACTTAGCACCAGCTTGATCACTCGAAACAGAGACTAAAGCATTACCAAGGAAACTAATAGAAGAAAGTAGTTTTCTTTCGTCATCAATCTTTTGACCTGGAGTAACTTGATTGTGGTTGACAATCTTGGTCACATCAAAGTGCAACTGATTATCAACAACTTGCAGACGGACCGTCATTTCTGCATTGATAAGATTAGCATCATCGCGAAGCTTCATCAAGTACTCTGCAGTTGTCTCATTGATTTTTTTGTAAGTAACTTCAGGTGTGACTTCGTGTTTGTTGATAAATACTTTATTGAATTGTTGGACTTGTCCTGGCAAGGTATGCCCGTTCAAACTGTATTCTTTAATACGTGGGAAGGCTTGGTCAATCACTGCCTTGAGTACCTTAGACTGGATCGTATCATAAGTCACCTTGCTATCGTCAACGGCCGGACCTGTTTCTTTCTGGGCAGGAGTATCATCTGATTTTACACCTTCTTGATTGTCTGTTTTAACGCTGACAACTGTACGCTCATTGCCATAGGAACCAGCTTTTAGGACGATTTTCTTCTCATTTTTGAGAGTTTCATTAACAGCTGCTGGCAAAGTGACCGTATCAAAGAGTTTCTCATCATTATTCGTTGCATTAAGCTGTCCATCTGATTTGAGGGTGATAGAAAGACGGTTTACAGAACCTGGTTCTGGTGCTGCTACACGGTTGCCCTTATACCAGGTGCTATCGGTTGGAGATTTATACTCCCAGAACCAGCCATCTTTATCATAACCAACAAAAACATTGTTCTTGGTATCTTTAAATTTCAAGAAGACACCAAAGCGTGATTTGCCCTTTTCAGAATCATCTTTGAAGGTTAAATCAACCGTCGCATTTCCATTAGCGTCAACTGTCAATCCTTGTTTTTCAAACAAGGCTGGTTTGCCGTCATTGTCATTTTGGGCCGTTGAAGACAATTGATTGTAGCGAACACCCTTTTCTTCACGAATAGTGACGGTTCCTTGTTGCTCTTTATTCGCTACTGTTTGCCATTCAGGAGTTACTGCCTTAGGTGTTTCAGGTTTAGCAGCTGCAGGTTTATCCTCTTTTGGTTTTTCTTCAGCCGGTTTTTCTTTCTCTTCCAAGTCTGCTGGTTTCACACTTGAAATTCCCTGTATGTGGTCTTGAATCCATTTTAGTTGAGCTGGTGAGAAGAGAATGCCTCCGCTCCGTTTTCCAACTACACCATTTTGGTGAACACCGACTAGTTTGCCTTCTGTATCAAAGATACCACCACCACTAGCGCCCGGTTTTCCTCCTTGGTAACCAATCCCTTGGACACCTTCTCCGTATGGTTCCGCAAAATCAACTGTAGTATTGACAATCGGATTCAATTTTCCTTCTGGATAACCAAAGACATGGAGTTTATCTCCAATTTTCTTAACTACTGGCTTTTTAGTTACTTCAACAGGCGTATTTTCTAGAACCGTACGCAATCTCACTAGGGCCAAATCATTTTTGAAGCCCTTCAGGTAGCCTTCACGATCCCAATGAATAATATCTTTCTTGCTAAACTTGACATCTGGCAATCCTGGATATGAGATGCTATAGATATCTCCATCCCCTTGGTCATTATCCACAACCTTACGGATATTGCCGTCCTGGCTATCCTTGATAAAGTTATGAGAAACCGTCAAGACAAGGTCTTTAGCAACGACAATACCGCTACCTTCTCCTGATGGCGTCTTAATCTTAACAGTCGCGCCGTAGTTTAATTCCCCATTGGTCGTTTTAGCCACATCTTCTGGGACGAGCTTGCCAGTATCTTGGACCAATTGATCCTTGTCAACTTCGCGCCCATTGTCTTCAGCTTTCTCCAACTTATCTTCTAATTCTTTTGGCAGATTGCTTGGCTTTTCAGACTTTTCTTTTTCTTGAGCCAACAACTCTTCTTCTGTTTGTGGGCCTTCAGTAGTTTCAGCTGAACCAGGATTCTGAGCGGCAGCTTCCTTGTCAAAATCGTGCCCCTCATCACTAGCCTTCTTATCCAAATCAGCTAGTTCACTCGGCAAATTATCTGTTGAACCAACTCTTGCTTGATCAGCTAATACTGGGCTAGCTGCGAAGAAAGTCGCTCCAATCATCACCGAAGCTACTCCAAGCGTAAACTTACGAATACTGAACTTACAGCGTTTTTCAAAAAATCGTTTATCCATGAACTCCTAAATCCTTTCATTTTCCAGTAAGCGTTTACATTTCGTTTTTAAAAAATACTCCTTTCTCTGAAAGTGCTCTGCTTAACTGTTATAAATAAAAAATAATTGTACTTTTAATATAACAAATAAAAAGGCAGAAAGCAATAGGAAATAGGTAAAATTCACTAAAATTTTCTCTTTTCTGAACAGTTCTAACGCTCAGAATTTTAAGAATCGCTTTACAGCTATAAAAAAATCCTATCTCTAATCATTCAGGGACTTATACCAAGATAAAAAAGGACTTAACCATCATGTCGATGGCTAAATCCTTCACTTTTTTAAAGTTATTTCACATGGTTTGCGAGATCTTCTTGGGCCTTTTTATTTGACTCTTCTTTTTCTTTCAACCATTTTTCTTGAGCTTTTTGGTATTCTTCTGTTGTCACTGCCTTATCTTGTACTTCTAGATATTTGTACAAAAGGGCTTCACTCATACCCTTGTTACCAGAGTATGCAAATGGAAGTGTAAATGGTACCATCTTAGACAACATTGGACGACCAGTTTGAGAAGTTGTTGGAATGAGCAAGGCACTGTCTGTCAACCAAGCTTGGGCAGCAGCATATTTCTCATAACGTTTTGAAACATCAGTGGTTTCTTCACCAGCTTCCACAACCATTTTTTCGTAATCTTCTAAACCAACTTGCTTAGCGGCAGCGTTGTTTGTCCCAGAATCAAATCCTAGATATGTTTTCGTATTTTCTCCTACAGAAGGCTTGATAATATCAAGATAAGTAGATGGATCGATATAGTCTGGAGACCAACCCACGTTATCTGAGATATCCCAGTCTTCTCCAGCCGCAGTTTCAGCGAAGTAGGTAATGTTTTGAACATCATCTTTTTGGAGCTGTTGGATGTCGATAACCACATTATCTGATCCTAGATTTTCTTCAACTGACTGTTTAAAAGATTGAACACGTTGAACTTTTGTTGTATTTGTTTGATCTACAGGCATATCCAAGTGGATTGGGAATTTCACACCTTCCGCTTGAAGGGTCGCCTTAGCTTTAGCGAATTCTGCTTTGGCTTTGTCAGGACTGTAGAGTCCATCTTGGGCATCATCCAAGTTTACGTTGCTCCACTCATCTCCATAGGTCACCAATTTTTCCTTAACTAATTCCCCAAAGTTTTTCCCATCTGCCTGTACAAATGTAGGAGGAACAAATAAGTTACGAAGCAGTTTAGTAGCCCCGCTTGCACCATTTACTTGAGAAGCGTAGGCTGTTCTGTCAAAACCAAATGCAATAGCTTGACGGAAGTCCTTATTCAAAAGTGCCTTCTTGGTTGATACTTTTTCCTCATCTGTTGTCTTAGAAGTGTACTTATAAGACTGGCGATCGATATTTGTGCCTACTAAATAAGTAGTAGAATCTTGTTGGGTATAAACGATATTGTCTTTGAATGTTTTTTCAGTCTCTGAGTAACTAGCACTTGTTGGGAAGAGGCGAGCCATTGTAAAGCTACCGTCTTTGAAAGCTTCAGTTGGCTTATTAGTATCTTGACCATCCCAGAAGGATAATTTTACTTTATCAAGATGGACATTGTCTTTGTCCCAATAGTTTGGATTCTTTTCGAACTCGACTGATGATTTGGCTACGATTGATTTGAGTAAGAATGGTCCATTATAGAGAATGCTGCTTGGGTCCGTACCTTTAGCAAAGTCATCCCCTTTAGAGTTCAAAAATTCTTCATTAACAGGAGCCAGAACACCCATTGTTGTCTTAGAATTCCAGAAACTTTCTGGCTTGTTCAATGTGTATTGAACGGTATAATCATCAAGAGCTTTGATTCCTACTTGAGAAAAATCTGTAATTTCTCCTTTGACGTAAGCATCCAATCCCTTGATAGATTCCTGAACCAGGTAAAGACCATCTGATTTCTTATCAGCAGCATACTTAAGACCAGTTACAAAGTCTTGAGCTTTAACTTCTGCATACTCCTCACCTTCAGATGTATACCATTTTGCATCCTTTCGGAGTGTATACGTGTAAGTCAATCCATCCTTAGATACAGACCAATTCTCAGCCATAGATGGTACAAAGTTACCATAGCGGTCATTTTCAAGCAAGCCATCGATAACGTTGCTCGTAATATTCGCTGTAGCTGCCTTACCAGTTGTCAAATAGTTTAGGTTATCAGGATCCGTTTCGTAAATGTATGAGAATGTTTTCTCGCCTTTAGCATTTGAACTTGATCCAGAGCAGGCAGCAAGAGTCGCAGCTGCCAATAACGTCACACCCGCAAGGGCAAGTAGTTTTGAACTTTTCATTGTTTTCTCCTTTAAAACTTTCACCCCATTATAGTCCCTTTTCAGAAACATGTCAATAAAGTTTTCAGAATTTTTGAATTAATTTGGTAAATTCTGAAAAATATGTTTTCTATTATAAAATTATGATTCTCTAATACTATATTTTTATATCTTAAACCAGCAAAACAAGGACCGAAAATCAGATTTTTTATCATTTTTTTGCTATGATTAGATAGAATAAAAGTTAAGGAGAAGACAATGATATTAATTACAGGTGCGAATGGTCAACTCGGTACCGAACTACGTTATTTACTAGATGAACGAAATGTAGACTATGTTGCAGTTGATGTGGCCGAAATGGATATCACGAATGCTGAAATGGTTGAGAAGGTATTTGCTGAAGTCAAGCCAACTCTGGTCTATCATTGTGCAGCCTACACTGCTGTTGATGCTGCAGAAGACGAGGGGAAAGAACTGGATTTTGCCATCAACGTAACTGGAACTGAAAATGTAGCCAAGGCCTCTGAGAAATACGGAGCTACTCTGGTCTATATCTCGACAGACTACGTCTTTGATGGAAAGAAACCCGTCGGACAAGAATGGGAAGTCGATGACCTACCTGATCCGCAGACAGAATATGGGCGTACCAAGCGAATGGGGGAAGAACTTGTTGAAACCCTTACGTCACAGTATTACATCATCCGCACTGCTTGGGTCTTTGGAAATTATGGCAAAAACTTTGTCTTTACAATGCAAAATCTTGCCAAAACCCATAAAACTCTCACTGTTGTCAACGACCAACACGGCCGTCCAACTTGGACACGTACCCTGGCTGAGTTTATGACCTACTTGACTGAAAATCAAAAAGCATTTGGCTACTACCACTTATCAAATGACTCCACTGAAGATACCACTTGGTATGACTTCGCTGTCGAGATTCTTAAAGACAGTGATGTTGAAGTGATTCCGGTAGACTCCAGCAAGTTTCCTGCAAAGGCCAAACGTCCCCTCAATTCAACCATGAGTTTGGCCAAAGCGAAGGCGACAGGTTTCGTCATTCCAACCTGGCAAGATGCCCTCAAAGAATTTTATAAACAAGAAGTAAGAAAATAAAAGATTACGACATACATAAAAAGCAAGAGAACTCAAGGTCTCTTGCTTTTTAGTATCTGATTAGTTAATCACTTGTTGTGTCTTAGCATAGTTGGCTTCGACTGCTTCTTTTTCAGATTTCCACCAGTCTTGGTTGTCTGTGTACCACTTAATGGTCTCTTTGAGACCTGCTTCAAAATTAGTAAACTCTGGCTTCCACCCTAGTTCATCACGGAGCTTGCTAGCGTCGATAGCATAGCGAAGGTCGTGACCAGCTCGGTCCGTCACATGATCATAAGCATCAGCTGGTTGCCCCATCTCCTTGAGGATGAGTTCCAGCACTTCCTTATTGTTCTTTTCACCATCCGCACCAATTAAGTAAGTTTCACCAATTTGACCTTTGGTCAGAATCGTCCAAACACCTGAAGAATGGTCATTGGTATGAATCCAGTCACGGACGTTTTTACCTTCACCGTAGAGTTTTGGCTTGATTCCACTCAAGATATTGGTGATTTGGCGCGGAATGAACTTCTCGATATGCTGGTAAGGACCATAGTTGTTTGAACAGTTGGAAATAGTCGCTTTGACACCAAATGAGCGCACCCAAGCTTTGACAATCAGATCTGAAGCTGCTTTAGTTGATGAGTAAGGCGAGCTGGGATTGTACTTGGTTTCAGCCGTAAATTTCTCACCTGGACCTTCTCCATGACCTGGCAAATCTTCTCGCAGAGGTAGGTCACCATAGACTTCGTCAGTTGACACATGGTGGAAACGAAGGTCGTATTTACGAGCTGCTTCCAAAAGAGTGTAAGTCCCAATGAAATTGGTGTGGATAAATGGACTCGGATCATTGAGCGAGTTGTCATTATGGCTTTCTGCCGCATAGTGAACAATGGCATCTGCTTGAGCAGCTAGCTTATCGACCAAGGTTGCATCTGCAATATCTCCAACAACCAACTCAACACGATCACCTAAAATTGCTTCAATATTGGCACGATTACCCGCATAAGTCAGCTTGTCCAGCACTGTCACATGGACATCTGGGAAGTTGTTATAGACATAATGAACAAAGTTAGAACCGATAAAACCAGCCCCACCTGTCACGATGATATTTTTGTATTCAGTCATTTTTATTCCCTAATTTTTTTACAAATCTTCTTTTCTTAGTGGTTTGACATCCTTAAGCAGTGGATGATGTTTATCTGCTTCCGAAACTTCTGCTTCTGCTAGGTTTTCCCACTGGATGCCCAAAGCTGGGTCTGCATAGTTGACAAAAGCATATTTAGGCTTGAGTTCAAGTGCCCAGTAGTCATTGACCAGATAGCTATAAGAAACTGTATCCGATAGGACTTGGAAACCATTGGCTACGCCGCGAGGGACAAAGATTCCCTTACTTGCATCAATCTCGGTCTGATAAACATTTCCAAAAGTCTCACCTTCACGTAGGTCAACCCAAGAACCCAAAACCTTGCCACCATCTGCTACTGAGATATACTTGTCCCAAGGTTCAGCATGGAGGCCTCGGAGAACATTTTTGTGAGAAAAGCTGACATTGTTTTGCAGTTTTCCTTCAGCAAAGAAGCTTTCAGGAAAACCAAGCGGTAGCATCTTTTCTTTCTGAAAATTTTCCTTAAACCAGCCACGATTGTCACCATGAACCGGAATGTCAAACTCTAACAAACCTGGAATGGCATCAATCTTGTGCACTGCAAGTGTTTTGCCGAAAAAATTATCTGTCATCTAGATTTCTCCAATCAAACGAAGCAAGTATTGCCCGTATTCATTCTTCTTGAGAGGTTGCGCCAACTTCAGCACATCTTCGCGGCTGATATAACCCATTCGGTAGGCAATTTCTTCCAGATTGGCAACCTGAACATTTTGCATCCTTTGAACCGTTTCGATATATTGGGAGGCCTCTAACAGGCTCTCATGCGTCCCTGTATCCAGCCAGGCAAAACCACGTCCCATAACTTCAACTGACAAATCCCCACGCTTCAAATAAGCATTGTTAACATCTGTGATTTCCAACTCTCCACGAGCACTCGGTTTGATCTGTTTGGCAATCTCCACAACGTCATTGTCATAGAAATAAAGACCTGTCACTGCATAGTTAGAGCGAGGATTCTCCGGTTTTTCTTCAATGGAAATGGCATTCATGTCTGTATCAAACTCGACCACACCAAAACGCTCTGGATCCTTCACTTGGTAGCCAAAAACAGTCGCACCCTTCTCTTTCTTGGCTGCCTTTTGAAGCATTTTGCTCAAACCAGGCCCATGATAGATATTATCGCCCAAGATCAAAGCAACACTATCGTCGCCGATAAATTCTTCACCAATTAGAAAAGCCTGAGCAAGTCCGTCGGGACTAGGCTGTTCCGCATAGGAAAGCTTGATCCCAAATTCGGAACCATCCAAGAGCAGATCCTTAAAACGGGGCAAATCCTGTGGTGTTGAGATGATCAAAATGTCCTTAATCCCAGCCAACATCAAGGTTGACAAAGGATAATAAATCATGGGTTTATCATAAACTGGCATCAGCTGTTTTGACGCGGCCCGAGTAAGTGGGTACAGTCGGGTACCTGAACCACCCGCAAGAATAATACCTTTCATAATAGGCTTCCTTTCTGGCTAATTACCTATCCTATATTATATTTCATTTTATCCCAAATTCCCTAAGGAATTTACTTCAATTTGGATAAGGCAGCTTTTAAATAGGCTCCATCTCGAAGAGCGGCTCCAACTTTCCTAGCTTGTTCTGAAAGTTCCTTGTAGTCTTGAAGTGTCAAATCATCTAGTACTTTTTGGAGGTCGTGTAGAGAATCAACTGCTAGACCACACTGTTTATCCAGAACAAAATGTGCGAGAGCCGACTCTTTCCAGACTATTAGGGGAAAACCTGAAGCTAAGTAGAGAGAGGCCTTGTGCGAGTTGTTAAAACGTAGGTAGTTCCCGTAAGAACCTTGGCAGGTTTCTGAGCTGTCTCCGTCCCAGACCAAACCAAAACTACCTTCAAGAGCAGCTGGGAGGTCATCTGGCATAAAGGAACCAAAGTAGCTAGTGTTTTTCAATGCACGACTTTCATCGTAGCCCACCCCATACAAGTTATAGGCGGGCTGGTCTGGCAAGTTATAAAGATAACCTGACTTTGCAGGGTTCAAATTTCCAGCTACGATAATAGGCTGGTCTTTTTGGAGATTTGGTTTTTCAGCAAAGTTTGGAATCAGATAGTCAAAAATTTCCAAGCTAACCATTTTATCTGCTGGCACTCCTTGACCTACCAGAACTTTCTTCATGATATCGTTATGAACGATAATGCCATCCACTGACATCAAAGCTTTCTTTTCTTGGAAGTAATTGCGCACTTTATGACGGAATTTCACTTCCGAACCTGCTGCATGACGCAAGGTTTCAATATCATGGATCAAAAGATAGAATTTTGCTCCTCTCTTTTGCGCCTGCTTAATGAGTTGTGAGATGAAAAATGTATGGTGGATAATAGGGAACTGAATCACCAATTCATCTCCGGCTCCCAACTGATCAAACACAGACTTGGTCGCACGATATTTGTGTTGTTGAGCTTTAAAGAAATTCATCTTATACCAATTCTCAACCTTGAGCTCCAACCCCTCATAACCCTCTGAGATTAGAATAGATTCTACATCATTTCGCGCCTTACTCCCTGCATTCTTTTCGTGTGCATTATGCAGAAATGAATCTTTCAGATAATATTTCACCTTTTCTCCCCTTTATCTGTGATATTCTTAGATGCTCCCTAGTTCTTCTTCTACCACATCCAATGCACGTTCAACAGTCACATGCATATCATAGTATTTATAATCTGCCAAGCGACCACAGAAGATAACGTGGCTATTTTTCTCAGCTTCTGCTAGGTACTGCTCATAAATAGCATTGTTTTTGGCATCATTGATTGGATAGTAAGGTTCATCTCCTCTTTTCCAATCTGCTGGATATTCTCGAGTAATAACCGTCTTGTCCTGAGTCCCAAACTCAAAATGTTTGTGTTCGATGATACGCGTATAAGGAATATCACGTTCAGTATAGTTGACTACAGCATTTCCTTGATAATTTTCTTGGTCCAGAACCTCATGCTCAAAACGGAGACTGCGATACTCAAGTTCACCAAACTTATAGTCAAAGAACTGATCAATCATCCCTGTGAAGACAATCTTAGTTGCTGAAGCCTCCAAGTTCTCCCGATCTGCAAAGAAATCTGTATTAAGCTCTACTTCGATTCCTTCCAACAACTTTTCGATGATGACATTGTAACCACCAATTGGAATCCCTTGGTAACGGTCGTTGAAATAATTATTGTCATAAGTCAATCGAACTGGTAAACGCTTGATGATAAAGGGTGGTAGTTCAGTAGCAGAACGCCCCCATTGCTTTTCGGTGTAACCCTTGATTAGCTTTTCATAGACATCCGTACCAATCAACTTAATGGCTTGTTCCTCTAAGTTTTTTGGCTCAACATCTTGCATGTGTGTCGTCTGCTCAGCAATCTTGTCCTTGACTTCTTGGGGTGTCTTTGTCCCCCACAAAGCATAGAAAGTGTTCATATTGAAAGGCAGATTGTAAAGATGTCCTTGATAGTTGGCAATAGGAGAATTGATATAATTGTTAAACTCCGCAAACTGATTGACATATTCCCATACCTTTTTATTAGATGTATGGAAGATATGAGCCCCATACTTGTGGACATTGATTCCTTCAACAGATTGGCAATAGATATTCCCACCAATATGTTCTCGTTTATCAATCACCTTCACCTTCTTGCCACGTTTGTTAGCTTCGTAGGCAAAGATTGCACCTGACAAGCCAGCACCGACAATCAAATAATCGTACATAAAATCTCCTTATTTCTTTAAAACACTTTTTAGTTCTTGAAAATCCAAGACACGTAAGACCAAAACCAAGCCACCGTAGACTAGGAAGCCAAGCAGAGAATAGATCAAGACATTCACAACAGACGAGAAGTGCATGAAAGCTTGTACAGAATACAAGGCGCCGTACATCAGGAGTGCTGCTAGAAGTATTTTCAGCATAGATGGAAAGATCTTGACCTCTTTTAGATACGAACGTGTAAAGTAGAGTTGGATCAGCCAGACCAAACCTTCAGTCGCAACAGATACAATTGAAGCTCCAATATAGCCCAGAGGCGGGATCAAGAGGAGATTCAAGCCCACACTAAAAACAGCTGGAATAGTTGTTGATAGCATAAATTCACGATTCTTATTGTGAGGAATCAAGATTTGAATTCCCATGATATTGGTCCAGCCAATAAAGAACATTCTAAAGACCATGATGGCAATCGCATAGCGAGCATCTTGGAAGTCTTGCCCCAGGAAAAAATTGACAAAATCTTTGTTAACAATTAAAATCCCCGCAATCATCGGGAAGATAACTAAGTTATACACTAAGAAAGACATTTCATGTAACTTGTTAACCGCCTTTTGATTGCCTGATGAGAGGAGATTGGAGACCCGAGGCAACATAACACTACCAAGCGACGTTACCAAAGTCAACAAAATATTCAATAATTTCAAGGCTTGATCATAGATCCCGACATCCTTGGTCGAAGACAAGGCACCCAACATGGTGCGATCTAGCGTGATGTAGAGTGAAATGGCAATCTGTGGCAGAAACAAGAGAATGACTGGTTTAATATGCTCTTTGGCATAGGCTATATCCAAATGCGGCTTGCGAATGTGCTCCCGAGCAGGAAGCCACATACTCAACTGCCCTAGTAGATCATAGGCAACCAAGAGGATGATATACAAGTACAAGTCGGATGGTTTCTTAACAAATAGGAATATCGAAACAACCCCTAAAAGTTTGACCATTGTGTTACGAGCTGTGATTTTTTTGAAATCTTCTAACCCTTGAAAAAGCCAAGAAATATCAAAACCACGAGACAGCAAACTAAAGCCAAGTATATAAGCAATTGGATTGTTCATCGACGGCACAAGCAAGCAGACAACTATATAAAGCGTAACCGCTAAACAGGTTGAAAGGACTTGTAAACTGTAAATACCCCAGAAGGTCTTTTCGACTTCCTTACGATGGCCGGAAATTTCCTTTGTCCCATAATTGGCCACCCCAAGTGTCGCTAAGAGTATAAAGTAAGTTACTATTGAGTTGTAGTACCCATAGGAACCTAAGTCATTGGATGAGAAAACCCGAGTAATATAGGGTGTAGTAATGACTGGTAAAACGATTACTAACAGCTGATAAGAAAGATTATATAAATAATTTTTTAATACTTTCACAAGGAGTTCCTCGTTGTAGATTTCTTCGATTCAAATTCAATAACTGGCAAGGTTGCAAATAGAGTAAACATAAAAATATTATAAGACGGGCGAACCCAGAAGGCCTCAAACATACAGTTGACTGCTATTAAGGATAAGGCCGTCAATAGCAAATAATTCTTTTTGCGATAAAGTGACCAAGACCTAACTATGTATAACACGACCAATAAGAGAACTGGAATCATCCCATAGGTAAAGAGCATCTGAACGTAGGAAGAGTCTACATAGTCGTAGCTCAAAACGGATTCTGTACGCCCCCCATAACCGACAAATGATATGCCCCGAATCCCAAACCACTGCACTGCATATTTTTTTAGTGCCTCATGTCCTAGGTGTAATCTCATACTAAAAAAATTGTTTAGAGCCACATACATTGGATGAGACCAGGTAAATTTAGAAGAGAGATAAATCATTACTGAAGACGCTATACCAGCCGATAAAGGAAGTAAAGCAAAAAGCCGTCGCTGTTTATCATTTCGGAAATAAAAGTACAGAAAAATGAGCGCCATTACAGTAATAGAAGCGGCATTAAGCCTCGCATCGCAATATCGAATAATGAAATAAGCCAGACCAAATCCTAAGGCAGTCCGTAAAACAATGAATTTCTTTCTAAAGATATACGATATAGCTGTATATAGATAAAAACAGTGAGAAGCAAAATCAGTTGGATAAATAAAGCCAAATGAATTTCGAACAACGACTCCCGCAGATCGTGATTGGACAAATTGCAAGTTTGGAATAGCACCAATCACAGCCAAGAACACTATCAATACAATAAAAAACAAGGCTACAACAGAGTATATTTTAAGTACACTTTCCATCTCAGCCTTGTAAAGAAAGACAAGCAGAAACATATACATCAATGCATTAAGGTTCCCAGTCTTATAGTAAACCATGCCCCCAGCAAAAAGAAGAATTGGTGCAAAGATGAGATAGCTTATAGAGTAGTGATGAATATAAGCAAATCGCATAGCAAGTAACAGGACCGCAAAAAAAGGAACTACATTAGGAATATTAGGTAAAACAGGAGCTAACATAGACGTATTGATCATATCTATGGAGACAACCACTATTAAAACTGCTGCAATTAGCAATTTATCACGTTCTAACTTTAACATTTTCTTTTTCCTTTTCTTCTTTCATCCCTAACTCTTACTTAGGATTTTTTTAACTTTTTAAATTGATAATAGAGTCGCGGATACTTAGTAACTAAAACATAGAGGATCCTACGTTTCTTGCTAACTCTAGCATTCTTCAAGACAAGAGGCAAATAAGGCCTGGTTTTCTCCTGAAGTCTCTTGAATTCTACCGAATCCCCATCCTTAATCATCGTAAAGATAAGAAGACTTCCTGTAAAGAAGCGTGAAATGATGGCTTCTTGGAGTTCTGAACTCTCAGGATAGGTTGCATTCACAACCTCTTTTAAATGATCAATTGCTTCGTAAAACTCGTATTGTTTTGGCGTGAAAGCCGAGGCAGTAATGCTACCAGGTCTATGGTAATAATGGTAAATCGGAAGATGGTACAAGGCCACGGATTGGGCTTGGTTGAGATGCTCACTGATAACATAGAGGTCTTCGTAGATGCGCCCCTTGGGGAAGGGAGCTTTCTCAAGAAGTTCTTTCCGATAGAGTTTCCCACAAGCAGAGACCGTTACAAGGTCTCCATAAAGCATCTCAGTCAGAGCCTTTGCCTTGTCATAGACCTTAACTTGGTCTAAATCAAGCTGATCCAAGTGAAAATTTTGAAAACGATGATAGTGAGCTGTTGGCTCTACTTTGCCACTCACCATATCTGCTTGGGTACGACTTTGTAGCTCTGCTAGCAGTTCCAAGGCGCAGGGTTCCAGATAGTCGTCTGGATCTAGGAAAGTAATCCAGTCGCCCTTGGCTCTCAAGACCCCATAGTTCCGAGCATCAGACAAGCCACCGTTGACCTTATGGTAGCTAGTCACCCAATCATATTGCTGGGCATACTGGTCACACAAGTGTCCTGAGCCATCACTCGAGCCGTCATCAATCAGGAGGACTTCCATATCCTTGTAAGTCTGATGTTTCAAACTCTCCATGGCATAATGAAGGTAGTCCTCCACATTATAAACAGGCACAATTACCGAAATCATATTTTCTTTTCTTTCTCTTACTTAGTTTTACAGTTTAAATCTCAAATGAACTTCTATCTGGAAGCAGTTGATCCATAGCCTTGATAAAGTCTGTCATCACCTGCTCCTCGTCTTGAATGTTAAATCCATCATTGATACACATAATTTGGTATTTGCCAGAATTTAGTATCTTCCAAAAATCTGGTCCGGCATTATCCAAAGAAAAGAGTCCTCCCAACTTAGGATTTCCGATAGCGTATTTACCACTGGCAATCTGCCAATACTTAAAGAGCCAAACATTGGTATCAGAAGGATTTCTAAAGCGACTAGCCGAGGTTCTTTCCAAGACAGCTTTTTCCTTTTCCCATACCAAGTTCATCGTTGATCTTAGTAGAGGATAGGGCAGATGACTCTCCCAGAAACCACAGATAAACTGACTATTTCTGTATAGTAGTGACTTAACGATACTTTTTAATCCCTGCTTTGGATCAAAGAATTGGCCATTCTTCAAAATTTCATTTCGACTGAAATAGCTAGTGACAATCTCCATGTCATTTATCTGAAAATTCCCCGTTCCATATCGCTCAGGAATAATCGGTGAAAGAGCCGTATTATATTTAGGTAAACCATCCTCTGAGAAAAAATCTGTCGGCTCGACTGGAGCTGTCAAATACATATCGTCATTAAAAAAAACAAAATGCTCTGAGAGACCAGGGATTCGATGGATGTTACTTTCAATAGGATTGGCAGAAAAAACTGGTAGGTAGTCATTACAGATAATCTCTGTATGATCTACCAACACCAATTTTTCACTATTTATATCTAACCAGCTTGGCTTTTGCTGGTCGGTCACGAGGTAGACCTTATTGACCCAAGGAGCAAATTTTTCAACTCCTCTAAACCAATATTTAAAGGTCCCCCATTCTCGGTAAGCCTTGACTGAATTCATACTCTGTTTAGAAGTATTAACCGAGCCATCATAGCTTGATTTTTTTTCTTGCCACACAGGATCATTCCCATCAACCCAAGTCACAACAAAATCTATTTTATTCATAACTAATCTTTTCTATCTGTTTTATACAACTCCGAGAAGTTCTTGATGTAACTCTCCAAAGAAAACAGCTCTTTTTGTCTCTGATATCCTACTCGCCCAAATTTTTCTCTTTTTTCAGAACTATCTAGTAAGAGAGAAATGGCATTAGAAAGTTCTTGAGGACGATTTGGTTTGACTAAGCAACCACTTTTGTCATCTACTACCATTTCAGCTATTCCCCCATTGTTATAACCAACAACTGGTTTTGAACAAGCCATGGCTTCTAGGACTACTGTAGGTAGGGAATCAGGTTTTATACTTGGTAAGACAAAGATATCAAACATATTATAAAGTTCAGAAGTCTTATCGTAGTAATCAATACGATGAATTTGTGACACAACAGATGAAGAAGCTATTCTCTTATCTAGTTCATCTAAGCGCCATTCTTCACCAGGAAAAACACCTCCAGCCAGGAAAGCCACCGCTTGCTCATTCTTTTCCAAAAGTGGCTCGACTGCTTCTATGAAATCATTTTGTCCTTTAATAGCATTGACCCGACCAATCATGCCAATCACAAGTGCATCTTGCGCAATGTCAAATTTTTCACGAATAGAAGACGCATCCATTGGATAATAGACAGCATTATCGACACCGTTATAAATCACTTCCACTTGGCTATCTTTGATAAAGGGAGACTGCTTGATATGATTAGCGACCGCTTGGGACACCGTCACAATCTTGTCTGCATATCGTCCCATGAGCATATTGATAAAGTCAGAAATAGCTTTGGGTTTGACGATAATCTCATGAACATGCCAAATCAAAGGCAGCTTGAGCTTGCGTTTCAAATAGATGCCCTCCAAAACAGCCGCTGTATTATTGTGAACCATATCTATACTGTGTTCTCGAGCATAGAGGGCGATTTGCTTAGCATAGAAATTATAAGAGCGAATATAGTCGGCAATGCCTTTAGGATTAAAGTATTTTCTACGTAAAATCGGATAATCCAACACGCTGACCTTAGCTCCAACTTGGCGCAAAGCCTCGACTAAAACACCGTCATTTGGCAAGATGACGTGAGCTTCAAATTCTTTGGAATCCAATCCTTTTATCAATTCCAATAAAACCTTATCTGCTCCATACATTTCTGCACCAGCATGCAAGTATAAAATCCGTTTCATTCCCTATCCTTTAAACACTTCTTCATAATCTGACACAATCTTTTCCCATGTGAAAGCTGTGATAATTCTTTGGCTTGACTTGAAATCCAAGTCAGCTATCACTACCTGATCAAATCCCTCTACTTCCTCAATGACGCCTGCCAACTCATCTTTTTTCCAATAAATGGCCCCGTCTTCACCAACCTCACGGTTAAAACCAACATCTAGCAACAAATTTAGTTTTGTGGATGCTAAAGCTTCCAGTAGAGAAGGGTTGGTTCCTCCAACCTCATGCCCATGTAAATAGGCAAAGGCATTTTCACGGATGTACTTGAGCAACTCTTGGTCATAGACAGTACCGACAAATTTGACCCTAGGATCTTTGTCAAAACCAGTATCCCGTAACAACTGGTCGTAAAATTTATTCTGCTCCACATTTGTGATGAGAACAAAGTCCTTTTTGGACTTGGACTTGATAAATTCACGAATCATGGCTTCGTAGTTATTTTCAGGAACAAATCGTCCCACTACTAGATAATAGCCATTTTCGCTAACTTCTTTTTCCTTATACCAATCTCGAACTTTGGCATCTTCTGCTTTCAGGATTGAAGGAGCTGTATCTGTCCCATAGGCAATATAGGTGGTCTTTGGTTGGTACTGCTTATAATCCTCTTGGATATATTTTTCAATGTTTTTACTGTCACAGACCAGTAAATCTGCATGTTTGACCATGAGCTGCTCTGAAAATTTCCAGTACTTACGAACTGGAAGGCTCCATTTTGCTCGCAACCATTCATGACCATCAGGATTCACCAGCAAAGAGCCACCAATCGCACGAATTTTTTTCTTAAGTCCAGAAATAAAAGGACCGATGCGACAAGCTAGAATGTAAAAAATGGGAGCCTCGTCCTTGTTTTCCTTAGCCAATTCAATAGCCTTGTTGACCGCTGCAATATCGTAAGCGATGGCGCGGGCCGGGCCGATATTGGGTACATCGATGTTGAAGCAAATGGCTCCATTGTGCTCAAACTGGTCTTCCGTAATGCCAGACTTAGCAGAATTTTCACGCATACAAGCAACATAGTATTGTATGTTGCTGTCTTTTTGATATTCGGTTAATTTTTCAACAAAGGTTTCAAATCCTCCATACTTAGCAGGAATCCCCTTTGAACCAATAATATAAACTGACTGTTTCATTTCTCTCCTAACAGGACTGAAGGGCAGAAATTACTTCGCCCCATCTCTCATAAATACAACTTTAACGGTCTTTAACAATATTTCAATATCTTTCCAAATAGTCCAATCATCAATATAGGCCACATCTAATTTGACAACTTCATTGAAATCCTTGATCTCACTTCGCCCGCTGACTTGCCACAAGCCTGTTATCCCAGGTTTAAAACTCAATCGACGTTTCTGTTCAGGAGTATATTTCTCATACTCATCAACTGTTGGGGGACGGGTCCCTACTAGACTCATATCTCCCATTAAAACATTCCAAAACTGTGGCAACTCATCTAGGCTGGTCTTACGAATAAAGCGACCAATGGGAGTGATACGAGGATCATCATCAACCTTAAACATACCACCTTGCATGGTATTTTGAGCTAAAAGTTCTTGTTTGCGCATTTCAGCATTCACACACATGGATCTAAATTTATAGAAAGTGAAATGTCGACCATTTTTTCCAATACGCGTTTGAGAAAAAATCGCTGGCCCACCATCTTGTCGAATCATTGGAACCAAAACAATGCTCACCAAACCACAAATAATCAATCCGACAATAGAACCGACAATATCAATGAAACGTTTAGCAATGACATGACTCGTCTTATAAAATTTTGTAGAAAACGTGATAACATTCAGCCCTGCCATCCCACGAATCTTTTTATCACTACCTAGATAGTTATTAAAAGCATTCAGGTTAACTGTCACGTCAATTCCCATTGTCTCAAAAAGTGAGATAAACTCCCCGATGTCATACTCTTCACTTGGTAGATTGATAAAAACCTCATCGACAACTTCATGAGTAGCAAAGTCTAAGATGTTCTCAGCAGGTACAACGGTTAAGGTTTGATGCTGGAAATCAGGCTGGTCTAAAACACTGACCGCCACCAAATTCCAAAAAATTTCTCCCGACTCTATCAGCCTATCGATGACTTTTTCAACCCTAGAGGTAGCTGTTATCAAGAATATCTTCTTACTCCCCTTGAGATTTGGAAAGATGCTTTTTCTATAGCGTTTAATGCATAGATTCAACAAATACAACAGAATAGAGTGTATTGTCAAAAAATAAATCATTCCTCGTCTAGAGATACTAAAACGATCTTCTAAGAAAAAATTCGAAATACTGATAGCTAAAGCAAAGAACACGATATACTTTGTCGTGTTGATAAACTCTGCTAAATAACCCCTTTTAAAAAAATCATGCCCATAATCACTGATATAAAACACAAAAAAATGAAGAATGAACAAGATAATAACCGAAGTATTTACAATCTCTGTTTCCTTAACAAAACTAAGTAAATAAGCTAATAAAATGACAAGAAAACTCTGGATTGCCGCCAAAGTAATCTTCAATCCCTTTTCTTCCATAATCTATTCCCTAAGCTAACTCTTACTTTTTTCCATAGGAGCCATAAGCCCCATATGATCCATACTTCTCAACTGAAGTATTGAGTTTATTAAGCACAATTCCTAAGAATGGTTTGCTTGTTTGTTCGAGTTGTTCTTTAGCTTTTTGGACATCACGACGATTTGTTTCACCAGCCGCAGTTACTAAAACAGAAGCGTCACACTGCTGCGTGATAATCGCCGCATCGATAACAACTCCAATCGGAGCAGTATCTACAACGATGTAGTCAAAGTACTTGCGTAAGGTGTCAATCATGGTCGCAAAATTTTCACTTTGCAACAAAGCTGTTGGGTTTGGTGATACAGAACCCGCTTGAATGACAAACAAATTTTCAACATTGGTTTCACATAAACCTTGTGATAGGTCTGTTGTGCCTGACAAGAACTCTGTTAGGCCTGTAATCTTTTCCCGTGATTTAAAGACACCTGACATGACTGAATTACGGATATCCGCATCAATCAACAGTGTCTTATAGCCCGCACGCGCGAAAGCCCAAGCAATATTGGTAGAAGTTGTTGATTTTCCTTCTCCTGGTTTGACAGAGGTAATGGAAATCACTTTCAAGTTATTCCCACTCAATTGAATATTGGTGCGAAGGGCATTGTAGTATTCTTCTGCTTTTCTTGCCAAATCTAATTTTTTTTGTGCAATTTCTAACGTTGGCATTTTTCTCTCCTATTTTAATTTATCCAAATTTGGAACTACTCCCAATAGTGCAATTTGCATCACGTCCTCAATATCTTCTGGACGTTTCACTCGTGTATCTAAGAGCTCAACTAGGAGAACTGCGACAACCATCACAACCGCCCCCGCAAGGAATCCAACCATGGTATTGCGACGAATATTTGGTGAAGATGGCGATGTTGCAGGGCGTGCTTCTTCAAGTGTTGTCACATCCGAAACGCGAGTGACGCTGATGATCTTTTGAGCCGCAACCTCTCTCAAAGAGTTGGCGATACGGCTAGCTTCCTCAGGTGCACGGTCTGTAACAGAAATCGATACAATACGCGTATCCACTGGAACTGTTACCTTGATTTTACTAGCTAGACCTTTTGGAGGAAGTTCTAGTTTCAAATCAGTCGCAACCTTCTCTAAAACGTCTTGCGAGAGAATGATTTCGCGATAGTCTTTTACCAAGTAAGATCCTGCTTGCAAGTCTTGGTTAGTCAAGCCAGGCTTATCTCCCTGATTACGATTGACCACATAAATTCGGGTCGTACTCGTAAACTCCGGCTTCACAATAAAACTACTGTAGGCAAATGCTACTGTCCCTGTCACGAATGCTACCAAAGCAATTAAAAATTTTCGTTTCCAAAGGATTTTAAGCAAGTGAAATACATCGATTTCCATCATATTTTGTTCTTTCATTTTTTCTCCTAAATCAATTGATCCATTATTATTTTTCGGGGATTATCCTTAAAAAGTTCCTTAGCCTTATCTTCACTGTATTTTTTAGCAATGATATCATAGGCTTCCTCCATATGAGGAGGTCTGTGATCCAAGTTGTGCATATCACTTGCTATCACGTGAACCAGATCTCGTTCCAAGAAATACTGGGCTCTCTTTTTCATAAATTTATAGGTTTCTCCGAAGAGTTTTGGTTTCAAAACATGAGAACTATTAACCTGGGTATAACATCCCATATCAATCAGCTCTCGCACGCGCTTTTCATTGTTTTCTAAAGCATCGTAACGTTCAATGTGGGCAATGACGGGTGTAATGCCTAGCATTAGAATATCACTCAATCCCTTATGCATATCCCGATAGGCTGTATTCATACTAAACTCAATCAAAGCATAGCGGCTATCGTTGAGGGTTGGGATTAATTTCTTTTCTAACTTCTCAACAACATCTGGCGTATAGTAGATTTCTGCCCCATAGGCAATGATTAAGTCATCCGCAACTTCCTTAGCTATTTCTCGCACCTTCAAAAAGTTAGTTGCGACTTTTTCTTCAGGAGTTTCGAACATTCCTTTTCGTCTATGCGAAGTGGAAACAATTGTCCTCACTCCTTGACTGTAAGCCTCTCTAAGAAGTTTTTTACTTTCCTCTATCGACTTTGGACCATCGTCCACATCAAAAACGATGTGCGAATGGATATCTATCATGCTACTTGCCCTCCATCACATCATTGATAGCAGCTTTGACAGCGGCCAAGCTACTTTCATCAATTTCCATCATGTAGAGGTTGCTATCAGGCATAGCGTATGAAGGAAGATCCGTGCGTCCAGTTCCCTTCAAGTCTTGAGAGTTGACTTTGTAGTTCCCACCACTCTCCAATTGAGTATTAACCAGATCCATCATGGTTTCCAAAGGCATATTGGTCTGAAGAGAATCTTGCAATCCTTGGATGATATTGTCATAGTTCTTCAAAGCTTCGGTTGAAGTTAATTTCTGAATAACAGCTACAATAACCTTTTGTTGGTTTCGACCACGGTCACGATCTCCATCTGCTAGAGAGTAGCGCTCACGAACAAAACCAAGAGCCTGCTCAGAGTCTAGATGGACATTCCCAACGGGGAAATGATACTTGCCATGTAAAGAAGTGAAATCCTGATCATTATAGACATCAACACCACCTAGAAGGTCAATCAATTTCAAGAAAGAAGTGAAGTTCAAGCGCACATAATAGTTAATATCCACTCCATAGAGATTTTCCAAGGTATGAATCGACGAGTCCACTCCATAAATACCAGCGTGGGTCAATTTATCCTTTTGATTATTCCCCCCATCCGCAATCGGAACATAGGAATCTCGAGGCGTTGTAGTCAGAAGGATTTTCTTGGTATCTCGGTTCACAGTCATTAGAATATTCACATCTGAACGCGAAACGGAACTAATCGGACCATAGGTATCAATACCACTCACATAAATATTGAAAGCTTTATTCTTCGATACCTTTGGTGCCGCAACATCCTTAGTTAATTGTTTTGTATAGATTTTTTTGATTTTTGAAGCATAATCTGGATACTCTGCTTCAATGATATTTTCAAAGACACTATTTAAGACAATTGCTTTCGTTTCACCAGAAAGCAGACTCTTATAAGCTGCTAGGTAAGAAGTCGCTTTCTCAACTGTCAAGTCCTTACTCTGGCTGGTCTTAATATCTGCTAACAACTTTTGAATATTGTCATTGTCTGTCTCTGTTGGCCCCGTAACCGTATCCAGTTGAGTCACATTATTGATCTCACTATCTTTCAAAACGACCACACTGATTGAATACTCTGAGTAATTTGACGTCGAATTGATATGATTGGTAAAACCGACAAACTGTTGCAAAGCATAGAGAGAAACTGAACTAACTAAGATGGCAAGCGTCAAAAAGAAGACCGTAAACTTCTCAGCTTTTTTATAAACAATCAGCAGTAGTCCTACTAAAGCAGCTAATAAAATGAGAACTGCAGAAATAATATTCAAGTATTTAAAGGCTAAAATGTTGTGTCTAAAAATCAAGAACAGCAAAAAACCACCCAACAGTAGATAAATGGTTAATAAGACTATGTTAATATTTCGTTTCATGTTGCCAGAACGAGCTCTCTTTGAACGTCTACTCATGATAATCCCCTATACACGTTAATAGTTATAAATATTATATCACAATCATGATGGAAATTCCATCCATCCTTGCTATTTTCAGCGTTTTCATTCGCTTTTGTTCTCTTAAGTTGCTCTGAAATATAAGCAAAGTTCCGAATGCCATTCTGCACAAAAAGACAAGGCGCTCAGGGGCAACCTTGTCTGTAATCTTATTTTACGTGGTTTTCAAACTCTTTTTGACTCTTTTCGACAGCTTTTTTACTTTCTTCTTCCCACTTAGCCTTGGCTTCGTCAAATTGTTTCTTGGTAACAGGATCTTTTTGTAATCTCATGTACTTATAATTATTTCCGTCACCCTTGATACCTACTAGGGAGTAGGCACGTGTAAACGGAGTTACTTTAGTTACAGAGGCTGTACCGCCATTTGACATAGCAGACATGACCAGAGAATTGTCAATCATCCAAGCTTGAGCTTCAGCGTATTTTTCATAACGCTTAGCGACATCTTTGTTCTCTGCATCTGCTTCTTTCAGGAGTTGTGTATAGGTATCGAGCCCCAAACTCTTAATGAGCTCTTGGTCTTCCTTGGCATCAAGACCAAAAATTTTGAGATAGAAACCAGTTTCAGCATTGAAGGGATCTAGATAAGTTGATGGATCCTGGTAATCACCAACCCAACCATCAAAGTTTAGGTCGTAATCACGAGCTGCTGGATTTGGTGCTAGGAAGGCAACATTTCCAAAGTCATCTGTAGAAAGCTGTTGAACATCAATGACGATATTGTCAGAACCTAGTACTGTTTCAAGGGTTTGTTTAACCGAGTTCATACCAGAAACCGCATTTTTATTCGTCTGATCAACAGGGACATCCAAATGGATTGGGAAAGTCACGCCTTGGGCTTCCAATTCCTTTTTAGCTTCCGCAAATTTTGCTTGGGCCTTTTCCTTGTTAAAGTAGGCATCTTGAGCATCTGCCAAATTGATACCTGACCACTCAGTTCCGTAGTTCACAAGCTTAGAAGCTGTTACTTCTCCAAAGGTCTTATCTCCCACCTGGACAAATATTGGAGGAACTAGAGTATTACGAAGGGTTTTGCTCGCTGCTTCTTCACCGTTAGATTGAGCAGAGTAGGCTGTTCGATCAATACCAAAGTTGATAGCCTGACGGAAATTTTTATTTAAGATAGCTGTTTGAGCTGATTTCTTTTGTTCGTCCGTTGTTTTAGCGGTATGATTATAGGTTTTGCGGTTGACGTTAAAGTTAAAGTACCAAGATGTCTTATCTTGTAAGCTATAGACGATATTGTCTTGGTATTTTTCTTTTGTCTTAGCATAGTTCGAACTATTTGGATAGACTCCTGCAATCGAGTAAGCACCACTTTCAAAGTTTCGAATGGTCATCTCCTGATCTGACCCATCAAAGTAAGCTAACTTAACTTTTTCAATGGTTACTTTATCATGATCATAATAGTGTGGATTCTTCACATATTCGATCGAAGATTTTGATGTGAAATCTTTTAACAGATAGGGACCGTTATAAAGGATGCTGTCTGGTGTCAAGGTACCAAAATCTTTATCCTTTGATTTCAAGAACTCTTCGTTGACTGGGAAAAGAATACTATTGGTTGTCTTTGAATTCCAATACGGTTCTGGTCGAGTCAAAGTGTACTCGACTGTGTAATCATCCAAGGCTTTGACACCGACAGTTGAAAAGTCATTGGTCACACCCGTCACATAGTCATTCAATCCCTTGATTGAATTTTGGATCAGATCCATGGCTTGCCCCTTGTTGTCCGCGGCATATTTGATCCCAGTGACAAAATCCTGAGCTTTGACTGAAGCATATTCCTCACCGTCAGCTGTATACCACTTGGCATCTTTTCTAAGCTTGTAGGTATAAGTCAAACCATCTGCTGAAACAGACCAATCCTCCGCAAGAGCAGGTACGAGGTTCCCATAGCTGTCATTTTCTAACAAACCATCTACAAGATTGGTAATAACGGCAGTGTTATCTGCATAATAATCTAGGAGATAGTTAAAAGTTGTTGGATTCGCACTAAATGTTGATGAATAAGTGCTAGTATCTGTGTTGGACTGTCCACATGCAGAGAGCAAAATCCCTGTCGCTAAGACGAGACCTGTCCCGATTAGTCTTTTTTTCAGTTTGATCATCATTCGCTCCTTTATGTCACTTTTTATAACATAACTATATTTTATCAAATTTATTCAAAAATGTAAAGTTACTACTTTTATGACAACTGGTGTCTCAAAACAAAAAAAGGAAGCACAGTTTCCTGCAACTTCCTTTTCTGTTTATAGATTACTTGACGTGTTTTTCAAGTTCTTTTTGGTATTTGGCATTTGTTTCGATTTTTTCTTGTTGCCATTTCTTGAAGGCTTCTTCGTATTCTTTTGCAGTCACAACATCATTTTGCAATTCCAAACCTTTGAACACAAATGGGTCTCCCTTGATTCCGACTTGAGAGTATGCTTTTGTGAATGGTACAGTACGGCTAACAGTTGGAGAACCACCTGAAGAAGCAACTGGGATCAAAAGCGAACTATCAGATACCCAAGCTTGCGCTTTAGCGTATTTTTCGTAACGCTTATTGAGGTCGCTTGTTTCAGCTGCGGCATCATCCAAGAGTTTCTTGTATTCGTCTAGACCGACTTGAGCCATCACTTCTGGATCTTTTCCACGAGTGATCCCCAAGTGTTTAAGGGCAGAACCCTTCTTAGCATCAAGGATGTTGAGGTAGGTGGCTGGGTCTTGATAGTCTGGTCCCCAACCAGTTCCGTTCAAGTCATAGTCTTTTTGGGATGGAACCTTGGCTTGAGACGTAATGCTTATTTTCTCATTATCGGTCATTTGAAGGACATCAACAATGACATTTTCAGTACCAAGTGATGATTCGATAGACTGCTTGAGTGAGTTGGTTTGTTGAACCGCGATTACATCTGTTTGTTCAACGGGGATATCCAAATGGATTGGGAAGGTAACACCCTTGGCTTGCAATTCTTCCTTGGCTTTAGCAAAGGCTGCCTTAGCTTTTTCAGGACTGTAAATCGTATCCTTGCCATCTGTAAGGGCCACATCTTTCCACTGGTCACCATATGAAACGAGCTCTGCCTGCGCCAACTCTCCAAAGGTTTTTTCACCTACTTGAACGTAGTCATGAGGCACTAGGCTGTTACGGATAATCTTGTTCGCACCTTCTTCACCATTCAACTGGGCAGTGTATGAGTGACGGTCAAGGGCAAAGTTCAGCGCCTGACGGAAGTTCTTGTTGAGAAGAGCTTCTTTCGTTGATGTTTTTTGAGCTTCGTCTGTTTTGGCTGTTTTATTGTAAGATTGGCGGTTTACGTTAACAGTGAGGTAGTAGCTTGTCGCTTCTTGTGGACTGTAAACAATCTTATCGCCATACTCTTGTTTAGTTGACTCAAAGTTTGAGCTTGTTGGGAAGAGACGGGCTGTTGTATAAGCTCCTTGTGTAAAGCTACGAATCAAAGATTCTTGGTCTGATCCATCGTAGAAAGTTAGTTTAATATTATCAATCTTGACATTGTCCTTATCCCAGTAGTTTGGATTCTTTTCATACTCGATGACTGATTTTGAAGTCAATGATTTCAAGAAATAAGGACCATTATATAGGATACCCGATGGAGTTGGTGCACCGTAGTCGCTCCCTTTAGAATTCAAAAATTCTTCATTAACTGGAAGCATGGTTGCCGTTGTGACCTTAGAGTTCCAGAAACTTTCTGGTTTGTTGAGCGTGTATTCTACCGTATAATCATCAACAGCCTTAACTCCTACGGTAGAGAAATCATTGCTCTCACCACTAACATACTCTGCCAAACCTTTGATAGAATCCTGAATCAAAGAAAGACCATCTGATTTTCCATCAGCAGCATGTTTAAGCCCAGTAACAAAGTCTTTGGCCTTAACTTCAGCGTATTCTTCTCCATCAGAAGTATACCATTTTACACCCTTACGAAGTTTGTAGGTGTAAGTCAAACCATCCTTTGAAACAGACCAGTCTTCTGCAAGTGATGGAATCAAGTTCCCATACTTGTCATTTTCCAAAAGACCATCAACAACGTTTGCTATAACGTCAGAGGTTGAGCTCTTGCTCGTCACACTATAGTCCAAAGAAGACGGATCCATAGCGTAGACATAAGAGAATGTCTTGGGAGCATCCGCTTTCTTTTCACTTTGCCCACAAGCAGTTAACAGTAGGGCTGCACTCAAAACAGCACCTGCTCCTAAGAGCCACTTTTTCGATTTCATAAGTAATCTCCTTAAAGATAGTGTTTTCACCATTATACCCTATTTTTTCATAAAAGCAAGGACTTTCGCCAGATTTTTTAGAAAATTCTAACAAATATTTTTTAAAGACTTTTCTATATATTTTTTAGTGAAAGAACCTCAAGTGTACTGCACCCCAAATGCCTTTTTTACCCCTTTTAAATTTTGAGGGAGTTCCCAATCTCCCTCACCCCACAATTCCTTTTTAGTTCGTTTTCTTTGAAATAATAATATTTTACGGTATAATGTAAGCGTATACATAAAAACTAATTCAGTAGGTGAACTAATAGAATTCATCACTTTAGTTTTTCGGTTCCAATTTGTTTATAGAAAGGAGAATTCTAATGATATATACAAAATTGGTGTTGTTTATTACCTTTCTTGTAATAAGCTTGTTACCTGATAAGATTTTTGGAAAAAATAAAAAAATTTGGAAAATAGTTCTTGCAATATTGATGGCGGCAACAGCATTATCATTTATGTACTAAGTTATTTTAAGAATGTAGGGGAATAAACCCTACATTCTTTTTAGTTTTTTTCCTGTATCACAATGCATTATTTTAAAATACTATGTCTTATAATTGTTTTTTGAGCATAAAGGAAACTGTCCCAAGAAGCGTGTGGAGTTTACTGTATCAACATTTCCGATGATATCAATTTTCTCGACTTCTCCTACTTCCACACACTACCATGTGTACCATCCATTTTGATTGTCTCGCACTTTTATCGCATATAATCTTTCAACTTTACCAAATTTATAACAAGTGAAAGCTATGTTAAACCAGGCCTTCAGTGAGAATCATTACACAAATACGATTCTTCATAGAGATCAAGGCCAGCAATACCAACATGATTCTTATCATCGGTTTCTAGAGAATAAGGAAATTCAGCCATCCATGTCGCGCAAGGGTAACAACCCAGACGACGGTATGATGGAGTCCCTCTTTGGTATTTTGAAATCGGAGATGTTTTACGGTTATGAGAAGCACTTTAGGTCTTTAGAAGACCTTGAACAAGCAATTGTGAACTACATTTATTACTACAATAACAAACGAATCAAAGTTAAACTAAAAGGATCTAGCTCTGTTCAATACAGAACTAAATCCTTCGGATAAATAAATTGTCTAACTTTTGGGAGTCAGTACAAAGCATCAAATGCTTGAGGTTCACTTATTTTAATCCGTTAGTTCCACACAGAAAGCATCCCATGGAGCCAAGACCTGTTTTTCAACTGCTTCTTGAGTCACAGTGTTTTCAATCAAGACAGATTTAACTCTTTCTTCTACTGAAAAGTTTTGTTTTTCATTGGACAAGTTGGCCACAACTAGGAAGCGACGACCCCCGTCCTTACGGATATAAGCAAAGACCTTATCAGAAGTATCGAGTAATTCAAAGTCAGCTCGAATCAGCCAGCTGTTCTCCTTACGAATTTGAACGAGTTTTTGATAAGTATAGAAGATCGAATCTGGGTTTGCTAGTGCTTCTTGAACGTTGATTTCTTGATAGTTTGGATTAACTGCCAACCAAGGCTGACCAGTTGAGAAACCAGCATTTTTGCTTTCATTCCATTGCATCGGGGTACGGGCATTATCACGTCCGATGACACGGATACTGTCCATAATTTCCTCGAGCGGAACACCTTTTTCAAGTGCCTCACGCGCATAGTTGAGGGATTCAATATCTTCTACTTGATCCAGTGTTTCAAAAGGATAGTTGGTCATCCCAATCTCCTCACCTTGGTAGATATAAGGAGTCCCTCTCATGAGATGAAGCAAGATTGCAAAGGCTTTGGCAGATTTTTCGCGGTGTTCTTGGTCATTTCCCCAGATAGAGACGATACGAGGGAGGTCATGGTTGTTCCAGAAGAGGGAATTCCAGCCGTCCTCAACACCTAACTCTGTCTGCCATTTGTTGAAGATTTCTTTTAACTTCCCTACATTTAACTCTTTTTGGTAGTGCCACTTAGGTTGCCCTTCCTGATACTGAAGACAGATATGCTCAAACTGGAAGACCATAGACAATTCTTGTCCTTTTGGATCCGAGTAAAGCTTGGCAATTTCTGGCGTTGCCCCCCAAGTTTCTCCCACCGTCAAAAGATCTTTATCCCCAAAGGTCGCCTGATTCATTTCCTTGAGATAGGGATGGAGCATAGGACCATTATTCACTACCTTCTCATCAGGAATCTTACCAATCATATCAATGACATCCATACGGAAACCACCAATACCTTTTTCAATCCAGAAGTTCATCATCTCGTAAATTTTCTGGCGAAGTTTTTCATTCTCCCAGTTGAGATCAGGCTGTTTCTTGCTGAAAAAGTGGAGATAGTATTGACCTGACTTTTCATCGTATTCCCAAGCAGACCCACTAAAAATGGAATCCAAATCGTTGGGCTCATCCCGCCAGATATAGTAGTTTCGCTCAGAGCTGTCAGGATTTTCACAGGCCTCGACAAACCAAGCATGCTCATCCGAGGTATGATTGACCACCAAGTCCATGATGATACGAATATCACGTTTCTTAGCTTCTGCGATCAGTTGGTCCATGTCCTCCATGGTTCCGAAAATAGCAGCAATCGCTTGATAATCGGCAATATCATAGCCATTATCATCCATCGGACTGTCATAAACGGGAGAAAGCCAAATCGCTGTGATTCCTAACTTAGCTAGATAGTCCAACTTACTAGTAATTCCTGGCAAATCACCAATTCCATCTCCATTACTATCCATAAAACTCTTTGGATAGACTTGATAGACTACGGCATTGTGCCACCATTTTTCTTGCATCTGTTTACCTCATTATTTTAATATTCTACAGTCTATGATAGCGCTTTTTAAATCTTAGTGCAAGCGTTTGCCTAATCTTTTTGATTTCTTTTTTAGCTCCGTAGTTTCCTAACTCCCATTTTTTTTATATAATAGAGGTCAGAGGTAAAAAAATGAAAAAACAAGCTTTTAGTTCTGAACAATATTTAAATCTACAGCGCGACCACATTTTGGAGCGCATTAACCAATTTGACGGCAAGCTTTACCTAGAGTTTGGCGGCAAAATGTTAGAAGATTTCCACGCTGCTCGTGTACTGCCTGGTTATGAGCCTGACAACAAGATCAAGCTCTTGCAGGAGTTGAAGGAGCAAGTTGAGGTTGTGATTGCTATTAACGCTAGCAATATCGAGCATTCCAAAGCACGTGGCGACCTAGGCATTTCTTATGACCAAGAAGTTCTTCGTTTGATCGACAAATTCAATGAACTGGGAATCTTTGTCGGTTCTGTTGTCATCACACAATACGCCGGACAACCCGCTGCAGATGCCTTCCGCAACCAGTTAGATAAAAACGGGATTGATTCCTATCTTCATTATCCAATCAAAGGATACCCGACTGATATGGACCACATCATTTCTCCAGAAGGTATGGGGAAAAACGACTACATCAAAACTAGTCGCAACTTGATTGTTGTAACTGCTCCTGGACCTGGTTCTGGAAAATTGGCCACTTGTATGTCCAATATGTACCATGACCAACTTAATGGCATCAAGTCTGGTTACGCTAAGTTTGAAACATTTCCAGTTTGGAATCTTCCCCTTCATCACCCAGTCAACTTGGCCTACGAGGCTGCAACCGCGGACCTTGATGATGTCAATATGATTGACCCTTTCCATCTCCAAACCTACGGAGAAACCACTGTCAACTACAACCGTGATATCGAAATCTTCCCAGTGCTCAAACGTATGTTGGAGCGCATTCTCGGTGAATCTCCATACGCTTCACCAACAGACATGGGTGTCAATATGGTTGGCTTTGCTATTACAGATAATGAGGCTGCTATCGAAGCCTCTAAACAAGAAATCATCCGTCGCTACTATCAGACTGTACTTGATTTCAAAGCTGAAAAAGTCGGAGAAACTGCTGTCAAGAAGATTGAACTGCTCATGAACGACCTCGGTATCACACCTGCAGACCGTAAGGTTGCTGTTGCTGCACGCCAAAAAGCAGAAGAAACTGGTGGCCCTGCCCTAGCCCTTGAGTTGCCAAATGGGGAAATCGTAACTGGTAAAAACTCTGAACTCTTTGGTCCTACAGCTGCTGCCTTGATCAATGCCATCAAAAAATCAGCTAACATCGCTAAGGAAGTAAAACTCATCGAGCCTGAAGTCGTCAAACCAATTCAAGGCCTTAAAATCAATCATCTCGGTAGCCGCAATCCTCGCCTCCACTCAAATGAAATTTTGATTGCACTTGCAATCACAGCCATGGAAAATCCTGATGCTGCGCGTGCCATGGAAGAACTTGGTAACCTCAAAGGAAGCGAAGCTCACTCAACCATCATCCTGACCGATGAAGACAAGAATGTCCTTCGCAAACTAGGTATCAACGTAACCTTTGACCCTTACTACCAATACGATCGCTTGTATCGCAAATAAAAACTCAAACCTCTCCTTTCTTGGAGAGGTTTTCTCTCTGTTTCAAGAGCAGTCTTTATGATATAATGAAAGAAGAAAACTGAAAGGAACTACCATGTCAAAAGAAGTTATTGTTGAAAGTTTTGAACTTGACCACACCATTGTTAAAGCACCTTATGTTCGCTTGATTGGGGAAGAAACGGGGCCAAAGGGAGACATCATCTCCAACTTTGATATTCGCTTGGTACAGCCAAATGAGGACTCTATCCCTACCGCTGGTCTTCACACCATCGAGCACCTCTTGGCCAAACTCATCCGTACCCGCATCGACGGCATGATTGACTGTTCGCCATTTGGTTGCCGTACAGGCTTCCACATGATTATGTGGGGACGCCATACTAGCGCTGAAATTGCAGCTGTTATCAAGGATTCGCTCAAGGAAATTGCTGAAACCACTACTTGGGAAGATGTCCCTGGAACAACCATCGAATCTTGCGGAAACTACAAGGACCACAGCCTCTTTTCTGCTAAAGAATGGGCAAAACTCATCCTGGAACAAGGAATCTCAGATGATGCCTTTGAACGCCATGTCATCTAAACACAAAAAGGAACCAGTTTTTTCAGCTGGCTCCTTCTTTTTTTATTCTCAAAATTTTGTCTTATACTCAATGAAAATCAAAGAACAAACTAGGAAACTAGCCGCAGGCTGTACTTGAGTACGGCAAGGCGACGTTGACGTGGTTTGAATTTGATTTTCGAAGAGTATTAGGCTTTTTCACGAATAACTAAACCACCATCTTCCATATCTGCTTCCAGATGTTTAACATCTAGATGATCCAAGTGGAAATCTGTTACCTTATCACGAATTTGTTGTTCAACCACACGACGGAGAGGACGAACACCCATGACTTCGTCATAGCCTTCTTCTGTGATAAAGTCCTTAGCTGCTTGGCTGACTTCCAAATCAATGTCTTTCTTAGCCAAGGTTTGGTTGACTTCCGCCAACATCAAGTCCACAATCTTAGAAAGGTCTTCCTTATTCAAGTGTGAGAACTCGATAACTGCGTTAAAGCGGTTAAGGAACTCTGGGCGGAAGAATGGTTTCAAACGATCCATCAATTCTGGTTTATCCGCATCTTCAGTCAAGTTGGCTTCATAACCAAATCCAGCATTTGATGTCGCGATAATGACCGTGTTCTTGAAGTTCACTGTATTTCCTTGACCATCAGTCAAACGACCATCATCCAATACTTGGAGGAGAAGGGTGATTACTTGAGGATCAGCCTTTTCAATCTCATCCAAGAGAATGATAGAGTAAGGATTGCGACGAACACGTTCTGTCAAGGTATTGCTATTGTCATCATAACCTACATAACCTGCTGTTGTACCAATTAACTTAGAAACGGCTGTGCGGTCACTGTATTCAGACATATCCAAACGGATGATCGCATCCTTGGTTCCAAACATATCGAGCGCCAATTGCTTAGCAAGTTCCGTCTTACCAACCCCAGTAGGCCCTACAAAGAGGAAGCTACCGATTGGGCGATTGCCCTCATCAAATCCTGCACGGTTACGACGGATAGCACGAGCTACTGCTTCTACTGCCTTATCTTGGCCGATTACCTTGTGTTCCAAGCGATGAGCCATATCTTTCAAACGTTCGATATCTGACGCTCCCATTTGTGACACTGGAATACCTGTCATTCGCTCTACAGACTCAGCCACATCGTTGATGCTTGCAGTCACTTTCATGTCTTCTGTGTGGTTTTCGACTTTTTTCTCTAATTCTGCAATACGTGTTTTAGCATTGAGAGCTGCTTCAAAGTCTTCTGCCTCAACTGCTTTTTCTTGCTTGTCTTTTTCTGCCTCAATTTCCCGTTCAACAGCATGCACATCTGTTACAGGATGTTGAGCTGCCAAGTGAGCTGCCGTTACATCGACAAGGTCAATAGCCTTATCTGGCAAGCTGCGTTGAGGAATGTATTGGACAGAATAATCCACTGCTGCTTTCAAGACTTCGTCTGGCAAAATGACATTGTGGTGTTGTTGATAGAGATCACGAATCCCTTGAAGGATTTTAAAGGTATCCTCTGCTGAAGGAGCATTGACCTTCACTTCGTTGAAACGACGAGCAAGAGCTGCATTTTTCAAGATGGTGTTACGGTATTCGTCTTGAGTTGTCGCTCCAATAACGGTCAATTCACCACGAGAGAGAGCTGGCTTGAGAATATCTGCAAGACCTTTAGAACCACTGTCTCCACCGATTGAACCAGCACCAAGGATTTGGTGAATTTCATCAAAGAAGAGGATAATATTCCCTGCTTCTTTCACTTCATTGACTAGATTTTGAACGTTTTCTTCAAAGCTGCCACGGTATTGAGTACCAGCCTCAAGACCTGAGATATCAATAGAAATAATTTCCTTGTTCTTGATGGCAGCTGGAACATCTCCGTTCACAATCGCTTGTGCTAGGCCTTCGACAACGGCTGTCTTACCAACACCTGCATCTCCGACTAGAACAGGATTATTTTTCGTACGACGTGAGAGGATTTCAGATGTTTCTTGAATTTCCTTGTTTCGTCCGATAACAGGATCCAGCTTGCCCTCACGAGCTTCTGCGGTCAAGTTACGACCTAGTTTAGCAAGGACACCGTCTTGTTTCATACCTGAAGCCTGTTGTTGCATTTGCACATCAGATTCTGCATTTCCTGGCAATTGACCAGTTGCACGATACTGAGCAAATTCCTCAGGTGTCACTTCACGTCCATTAATCAAGTAGCGACGATTTTCAGAACTATATCCTCGCATACCACCCATCAATTGGTTAAATAAATCATCCATGTTGTTAAAGTTATTAAAGTTGTTGTTCATATTCTTTACCTCGTTTATTCTTAATTATTTGCGATCTCTGATATTGACTATCTTTGACCTTTGTTTTAAAAATTTTAGACTAGCTAACTAGCTACCCTACGTATAATTTCTGGTTTTTCTTTCTTAAATAAGCCTTTTATCATCTTCTTTTCAAAATCTGTTAGATTTAACATAGGCCTCACCCCTTTCTAGGGTTTCTATCGTACATTTTCAAGAAATAGGATCATTGAAAATGAAGTTTTCTAAGGAATTCATTTTCCTTATGTTTCTACTATATCACATTGGTCAGTAAAAGTCAATAACACTTTTGACCAAATTTGACTATTTTTTAAAAATTTTTTGAAGTACAAAAAAAGTCCCTAGAAAACGAATTTTCTAGAGACTTTCTCTATCAAGTTTAAGAGAGAAGAAATATTCTCACTTACCAAGTTTCATGTTTCTTCTACAAAAGCTTAAGCTTTGCGTTTTACGAAGAATACCAATCCACTCAATGCCAAGACTACAAATCCAAGCGCAGAAAGGATAGAGGTTGCTTCCCCTGTGTTTGGAAGTTCAGCTTTACCTTTAGTCTCAGTAGCTGGGGGTGCTGGTTTCGGATCCTCCTTTTGTCCTGGATCAGTTGGTTCTGTTCCTGGAGTTGGATTTATTCCTGGATTATTTGGCGTTGGATCTGGTGTTGGTGCTGGATCTGGCGTTGTTCCTGGATTATTTGGAGCTGGATTTGGTTCTGGCGTTGGTGTTGGAACAGTGTATTTATTTGTAAATACAACTTCTTTACCATTGGCATAGGAAACCTTTGCAGTCAAGAGACCTTGATCATCCGCAACTACAGTGACTGTTACAGTATGCTCGGTCTTATCGTATTCAATACCCTCTTCAGTACCAACTTTTTCAACCAAGGTATAAGTATGAGTACCTGCTTCTTCGAATGAACGAACAAAGTCTACTTTACCTTCGGCAGTATTCTTAGCTGTAGCTACAACGGCGCCTTTCTCTTTCAATTCGAAAGTATAAGCATCAGCCGCAAGTTCTTTACCTTCAAGTTTCTTAGTTGCTTCAATCGTAGCTTCTACCGCTGGTGCTTTGAAGCTATTCTTGAAGACACTACCTGCTGGATATTCAACAGCTGCCTTCAAAGCGTTGGTTGCTGCATCTTTGGTTACTTTTACCACCGCAGTCTTTTCTGTATCATAAGTAATACCAGTTGCTCCAGCATTCACTTCTTTTACAGTATAAGTATACTCACCTTCTGCATCATAGTTGATTGCATTAAATGTTACTTTTCCACCTTGGTTTGTTTTTGTATCAATTTTTTGTCCATCTTTGTACAATTCAAATTGGAACTCACCATCAACCAAAGTACGACCAGTCAATTCTTTCGTAAATTCAAGTGTTGCCGATGTAGCTGTTGGAGCTGGTGCTGTATAAGTGTTTGTGAAGACACGTTCTGTATCTGCATCTTCAACAGTCGCAACCAATTGGCCTTTACCATCATCCGCAACAGTGACGAACACTTCATACGCATTTTGATCATAAGTGATTGTTTTATCGTCACCAGCTTTTTCAGTAATAGTGTAAACGTAATCGCCTGCTGCTGAGAAAGTGACGTTGAAGACAACTTCTCCTGAGGCAGTATTCTTAGCCGTAGCTACAAGGTCTGAACCTTCTTTCAGTTCAAATGTGTAAGCATCAGCTTCAAGCGCTTTACCTTTCAAGACTTTCTTAGCTTTGATTGTAGCCTGTGCAGGTTCCGCTTTATAGTCATTAACGAAAACTGGTGTTTCACTTGTAACTGTCGCGACAAGTTGACCTTCGCCATTATCTTTCACTTCTACAGTTGCTGGATGTTCTGTTTTATCATAAGTTACACCAAGTTTATTGCCAACCTTTTCTGTAATAGTGTAGTTATATACTCCTGCTGTTGAATAGCTAATTTCAGAAAAACGAATCAATCCGCCAGCAGTATTCTTTGCTGTCGCAACAACCTTGTCACCCTCTTTCAGTTCAAACTCAAACTCATCTATCTCCAGCTCTTTACCATTCAAAACTTTTTTAGCTTCAATAGCAATTTTAGCTGGAGCTGCTTTATATGTGTTTGTGAAGGTTGGGTTGTTACCTGTAACAGCTGCAACAAGTTGACCTGAGCCATTATCTTTGACTTCTACAGTTACTGGATGTTCTGTTTTATCATAAGTTACACCAAGTTTATTGCCAACCTTTTCTGTAATAGTATAGTTATATACTCCTGCTGTTGAATAGCTAATTTCAGAAAAACGAATCAATCCGCCAGCAGCATTCTTTGCTGTCGCAATAACCTTGTCACCCTCTTTCAATTCAAACTCAAACTCATCTATCTCTAGCTCTTTACCATTCAAAACTTTTTTAGCTTCAATAGCAATTTTTGCTGGAGCTGCTTTATAAGTATTAGTAAAAGTTGGGTTGTTACCTGTAACAGCTACAACAAGTTGACCTTGACCGTTATCTGTAACGTTTACCTTAACTTCGTGTTTAGCAGTATCGTATGTCACACCTTTTTCACTACCTGCTTTTTCTGAGATAGTGTAAGTGTGGTCGCCTGCTTCATTGTATTCGATTTCTTTGAAAGTAACAGTTCCATCTGCAGCGTTTTTAGCTGTTGAAACAACTTTGTCACCTTTTTTAAGTTCGAATTCGTATTTATCAGCTTCAAGGTCTTTACCGTTCAAGACTTTCTTAGCTGTGATAGTTTCTTTAGCTGGAGTTGCTTTATAGGTGTTAGTGAAAGTTGGTTCTGCAGATGTGACAGTTGCTGTTAAAACTCCACTTTGGAAAGTTGCTGCTACAGTAACTTCCTTGGCTTCTGTATCAAATGTAACGCCTGCAACTGCTGTTGAAGTGTCTTCTTTGATGATGTAGTGATAAGTTCCCGCACCTTTTACTTGGAGATTCTCAAAGGTAATAGTCCCATCAGCTTTTGATTTTGCTGTGGCTACTGGATCCTTCAAGTTCTCTGCAGTAAACAGGTTAAAGGTAAACTCATCTGCTTTTGGAAGCTTATCTGCACGTCCTTCTACTACTTTCTTAGCCGTCACATTGAATACAGCTGGAACAGGTTCATCTTTAAGATGAATAGTAGAACCCGCAGCACCGAGTTTGACTGTATACTCTTTTTCATCTAGTTTATAGCCTGATGGAGCAGTCTTCTCTTTGATCTTAAACGTTTTACCTTCCCATTTCTGATCATAAGTTTTCGTAAGCGCTACTCCTTTTTCATTCGTAGTCACTTCTGTTGTTTCACTTGCATCATCTGCTGCTGTCACAGTATATACTGCACCCGAAACTGGAGCAAGAGTGAAGGCATCAGTCTTATGAATCTTAATTTGGTAAGCAGTAGATGCTACAATCGTACCAGAAATCAAAGATGTCGCCTCAGCTGTCATATCAAGTGCTCCCGGACGACTTGTGTTCTGTGCTAATTTAGTCCCGTCAGCCAATGACAGTGCAACCCTATTTCCTACTTTACTTCCATCATTAGGAGTTGTTGTGTTATAAGATACTATATAAGAGGTCGTTCCATCTTTAAAAATGATATCGAATGAAGTATAGTTTTCGTTCCACGAAACGGTATAGTCTTGTCCCTCCGTTAACAATACTGCATCATCTGGAACAGCAGAAGTCCCAACAGTGATATTTGCCTTATAAACTTTTAGAGTCTCAGGAATATACTGTGCAGGAGTGTAACTAGTATCATCATTTGGTATAGTATCATGTAATACAATATTTTGTCCTAAGTCTTGTTTCTCTGTATTTACACGTACACGCCAGGTAGACCATGCATCTCCCTTGCTAACCGAACCAATCTCAGCCAGTTTTGGAGAGTTCCAATTTTCAAGGGCAGCACGACCCCCAATTTTAGCATAATTTTCAGTACCAACTTTGGGACCATCGATTGTTTTTGATGAATAAATGTGAGTCACTTCTTGCTTTAATGAGGATGAATTAAAGTTAATGCGGGTTTTATTCTGATCTTTTAAGAATCTAAAAGTAACAGAAAAATTCCCTGACACATCCTTTACCTTATCTCCACCAGTTTTCTCTAGGTATTTATCCAAATTTTTCAAGGTGATTTTTGCTTTCCCACCTTGATCAGTACCATTTGAAGTCACTTCAGCTTCTCCAATAGTAACTTTTGTTGTCGGATCAATTAAATCCTGACTCCCTTCATAAACTGCCATAGGAGCAGGTATATCAAAGGTAAAATAATCTCCATTATTCAGATGTTCATTATACTGTTTGAGATCAAAAGTCACACGAAGCTTATATGCTAAATTCGTACGAAGCTCGAAATCTCCTTCTGAACTCACATTTTGCTTAGTATCTGAAGCATCTAACAGATCAATGCCTGTAATTACTTGTGTTAATTCTTTTGATACTGGATTATCTGCTTTAACAATGCCTACTAAAACAGATGCTAGACCTAAAATAGCAAAAACTAACGCAGAAAATTTAGAAAGCATTTTTAACGCTTTGCTTTTCGACATTTCTTCTCCTCTTTTCTATATGAAATTTTTATTTCTAATCTCCCTAAGAGATTACATCATAACATTTTGACAACCTCTATCACTAACTAGAGCTTGTCTATTATATTATAACATCTCAATACAATCTATTCAAGTATATTAACTTAAAAATACACGTATTTGCATCATTCTATAACCTAGCCATTCAATTTTTAGCTATTTATATCGGTAAACTAATATAAATAGCTTAATATATATTGCATCTGTAATTAGGTCAATCTTTGATATTATAATAAGAAAGCCAGTCATTTTGACTGGCTTTCTTATTATTCTAATTGAATCTTAGCTCAATGCGTCATCCATTGAAAGAACTTCGTGGAAGACACGTTGTGTCAATTCAGTTTTTTGCTCTGGAGTGAGGTATTTAGTGTTTACACAGTATCCAGAGATACGTACGATAACGTCTTCACCTGACATGATCTTTTCGTAAACATCGTTCAAGTCCATAACGTTCAAGTTAACGTGTTGTCCACCGTTTTCGAAGTAACCATCAAGGATTGTTACCAAGTTATCAACTTGTTCGTCACGAGTCTTACCAAGAGCACGTGGAGAAACTTGAGTTGTCAATGAGATACCGTCAGCTGCGTAACCAAAGTCTAGGCTAGCAAGTGAGTTCAAGTTTTGCAACCAGCCACCTTTAGCTTTGTTAGATGGGTTAGCACCTGGTGAGAAGAACTCAAGTTTAGACAAGTTCACAGAACCATCTTCGTTGAGGTATACACCTTTGTGGACTGGTGAGTTACCAGTTTGTTTAGAGTAAGCAACATTAGATGTGATTGTCAAAAGTGATACTGTAGCTTCTGCGTCTTTGTATAGTTTGTGGCTACGTAGACGAGTTGTGTAAGCTTCGATCAACCATTCTGCCAATTCGTTTGAACGTGGGTCATCTTCACCCCAACGTGGGTATTCACCGATTGTTTCGTAATCGTAGATGTAGCCATTTTCATCACGAATTGGTTTAACAGTAGCGTACTTGATAGCTGACAATGTATCAACAGTGTTAGCAAATCCACAGATACCGAATCCCATGTTAGCACGTTGTTTAGTTGGCAAGAAGGCCATTTGAACAGCTTCGTAGTTGTACTTGTCAGTCATGTAATGGATGATGTTCAAAGCATCTACGTAAGTGTCAGTCAACCAGTCAAGAGATTTTTCAAAGTTGGCTTTAACTGATTCGAATTCAAGAACTTCGTCACGGATAGGATCGATGTCAAATACTTTGTAGTCTTTGTGAACATCGTCGTAACCACCGTTCAAACCAGTAAGAAGGGCTTTAAGAACGTTTACACGAGCACCGAAGTACTGGATATTGTGGCGTTGATCTTCGTTTTCTGGGTCAAGTGGTGACACACAGCATGAGATACAGCTCATTTCTCCGTATCCGTCTTTAGCCATTGTTGTTACACCTTCGTATTGGATAGAAGAGTGTTTGTGGCTCATGTGCATACAGTAGCGACGGAAGTTGTATGGCAATTTGTCAGTCCAAAGAACTGTCAAGTTTGGCTCTGGAGAGTTACCGATGTTGTCAAGAGTGTTCAAGAAACGGTAGTCCATCTTAGTAACACGGTGACGACCATCGTTACCCATACCAGCCATAGAAGTTGTGATGAAGGTTGGGTCACCTGAGTACAATTGGTCATAAGCTTTTGTACGAGCAAATTTAACTGTACGAAGTTTCATAACGAAATCATCAACGAACTCTTGGATTTCTGATTCAGTAAATGTACCGCGAGCAAGGTCACGTTCTGCAAAGATATCCAATACGATTGGCACACGTCCTAGAGATGTAGCAGCACCATTGATAACACGGCAGACAGCCATGAAGGCGATGTTAACCCATTGGATAGCTTCTTTCGTGTTCATCGCTGGTTTGCGGACATCAACTCCGTAAAGGTCACCCAAGCGAACAACTTGTTGCAATGCTTGGTATTGAAGGTTTACTTCTTCACGAAGACGGATTGTTTCTTCATCAATTTCTTTGATCGCATTCCAGTCGTTTACTTTTTCTTGCATCAAGTAGTCTGCACCGTAAAGAGCAAGACGTGCGTAAACACCGATGATACGTCCACGTGAGTAGGCATCTGGAAGACCAGTTACAGTGTGAGCGTGACGAGCGCGACGGATATTTGAAGTATAGGCACGGAAGATACCATCGTTAACTGTTGTTACGTATTTAGTGAAGATTTCGTGAACAGCTGGATCTGGTTCGTATCCATTTTCTTTCAAAGTAGTTTCAGCCATACGGATACCACCTTTTGGCATGAAGTTCAATTTGAAGAGCTCATCGTTTTGGATACCGAAGATAACTTCATTTTCTTTGTCAATAAATCCAGCAGGAATATCAGCAATAGATGTTGGACGAGTGTCCATTGGGAAACGAGTTTCTTCGTAGTGTGCTTTTGTTTCTTCTACGATTTTTTTGATGTGAAGTGAACGTTCTGTTGGTCCAGCAAGGAAACTTTCATCTCCATCGTAAGGTGTGTAGTTAGCTTGAACGAAGCGAGAAATACTTGCTTTTTCTTTCCAATCTACGCCTTTGAAGCCTTCCCAAGCTTTATCAAAAATATCTTGTGCTTCAACAACTGTCTTAACAACCATGTTAATGTCCTCTTTTTTCTAGTAACAGTCATCTGTTACATTCTTGAGACAAGTATACCATACAGTAACCGATTTCAACAAGAGAAAATCGGCATTTTAGACGCTTTCTTTTATAATACAGTCTCTTTTTTCCTCCAATCTGTATTATATTTTTGAAAGTCAGGTTGAACTTTCCCATTTTTTCAGAAAAAAGGGTATAATAAATAGAAAATGACACTAGAAAGGGATTGGAATGCTCATATTTCCATTGATAAATGATCTGTCCAGAAAAATCATCCATATTGACATGGATGCCTTTTTTGCTGCGGTGGAAATCAGAGATAATCCCAAGTTAAAGGGCAAACCTGTCATTATCGGAAGCGATCCCAGACAAACAGGTGGGCGTGGTGTCGTTTCTACCTGTAGCTATGAGGCACGAGCTTTTGGTGTTCATTCAGCCATGAGCTCTAAAGAAGCTTATGAGCGCTGTCCCCAAGCTGTCTTTATCTCTGGAAATTATGAAAAGTATAAGACTGTGGGACTTGAGATTCGTGCTATTTTTAAACGCTACACTGATTTGATTGAACCTATGAGTATCGACGAGGCATACTTAGATGTGACGGAAAATAAACTTGGTATCAAGTCGGCCGTCAAAATAGCCCGCCTTATCCAAGAGGATATATGGCAGGAACTACACCTGACTGCTTCTGCAGGCGTCTCTTATAACAAATTCTTGGCTAAAATGGCTAGTGACTATCAAAAACCACATGGTTTGACAGTTATCCTCCCAGATCAGGCTCAAGACTTTCTCAAACAAATGGATATTGCTAAATTTCATGGTGTTGGTAAGAAAACAGTAGAAAAGCTTCATGAAATGGGCATTTATACTGGTGCAGACTTATTGGATGTCTCAGAAGTTACTTTAATCGATCGGTTCGGCAGACTCGGTTTTGACCTTTATCGAAAGGCAAGAGGTATTCATAACTCACCGGTCAAGCCCGACCGCATTCGTAAGTCCATTGGCAAGGAAAAAACCTACGGAAAGATCCTACAAGTAGAAGAAGACATCAAAAAAGAGCTGTCTCTTCTCTCCGAAAAGGTAGCTCACAATCTCAGCAAGCAGGACAAAGCTGGAAAAATCATTATCCTAAAAATACGATATGCTGACTTCTCCACTCTGACTAGACGAAAAAGTCTCCCACAAGCAACACAGGACGCTAGTCAGGTTTCTCAAACTGCCCTTCAACTCTACGAAGAACTAGCTGAAAAAGAAAAAGGTATCCGTTTACTAGGAATTACGGTGACAGGATTTTAAAAAGCTTGAAGGAAAATTCCCTCAAGCTTTTTTTCTTATACAAACAAACGCACAAAACTATAGAGCAACAAGACACTACCGAGTACGATACGGTATTTACCAAAGAGTGTAAAGTCGTGCTTCTTCACATAGCTAGTCAAGAAACGAATGGCAACCATGCTGACCGCAAAGGCAACACCCATAGCAACCAAGAGCAAGAACAGTTGTCCAAAACTCAAGAGTTGACCTGCTTTAATAAATTTAAAAATCTTTAAGGCACTGGCTCCGAACATAACAGGAATTCCGAGATAGAAGGTAAACTCTGTTACGACAGAGCGGCTCGTTCCATTTAACAAACCACCAACAATCGTCGCACCTGAACGGCTCGTTCCTGGGAAGAGAGCGAGGACTTGGAAGAGCCCAATGTAAAGGGCTGTTTTATAAGGCAGCTTGTCAAGCTCTGTTACTGTTGGTTCAATGGCTTGCGCCTTATTTCGTTTTTCAAGGTAGATAAAGGCAACACCATAGATAATCAACATGATTGCAACTGAAACCATGTTATGGAAGTTGGCATCAAACCAATCATCTAGTTTAAAGACCAATAGCAAAGGCAAGGTCGCAACGAAGACTTTTGACCACAATTGCCAAGTTCTACGAACTTCTACCTTAGTTTTACCAGGTTTGAAGGGATTAAGCTTATTAAAGTAAATGACCATAACTGCTAAAATGGCACCAAGCTGAATGACAACATTAAACATGGACATGAAGGCTTCATTTTGGTCCTTGTATTGTACAAATTCTTCAACCAAGATCAAGTGGCCAGTACTTGAAATGGGCAACCATTCTGTAATTCCTTCAACAATCCCAAAAAAGATTGACTTCAAAATTTCAATAAAATACATACATTACTCCTTTTTCTGTCCTCTATTATAGCATAATTTCGGATATTGCGATAGATTTTTTAGAAGGCACCGATGCTACCACCGCCTCCGCCTCCTGAGAATCCTCCACCTGAAGAACCACTTCCAGAAGATACAGAGTAATTGCTAGCTGTATTTGCGACAGCAGTATATTGCTTGATTTGTGCAGTTGAGGTGTAGAACTGTGAGTGCCAACCATAGGCTACATAAAGATTCAAATCTGGATTTTCAAGCTGAATATGGCGGACTTTCATTAACTTGCTCATCTTCTTGGCATAACCAAAGAGAGTCGCATAGACCAGTAGACGGTTCCAAAGGACGATGCTCTCTAGCTCGGCCTGATCCAGATGAGCGATATCCCGAAGCATATTTTCAAAACTCGTCCAGAGATAGAAGATCTCTGCTCCTTCCTCTGTTAGAACTCCATCTCGATAGGCTCCTCGCGTGGCAAGATAAACCCAGAAACTAGCCCCTAATCCTGTCAATCCTAAGAGTAGAAATGGGATCGAAAAGAAACCATGTGTTTTCCAACTATAGTAAAAGAATAGCAGTCCACCGAGAGCTGTTATGGCTGAACAGACCCGCATCCCGAGAGCAAGGCGGCGTTCCTCACTTGTCAAGGGACGATAGTAGCTTGGGATACGAAGTACATGAACCTTATCCTTTACACAAGACTGAATGCGTTGAAGTCTTCCTTCAAAGGAGCGTTTGAGACGCGAGCCTGTTTCTCGGATATGTTTTTCATCTGACTCTTTGGCACCACGGTAAAGGGAAGATGAAACTTGGTAATCAGGGAAGAGCTCTGAAATAGCCAATTCTTTTTTATTTGACAAAGTCATGCGCAGACATTCCTTCTCAAAATTTGATAAGCCTTTTTCACTGATAATTCGTAGATAAGGTTCCTCAGCCCCTTGGAAAATAGATAAATGGCCTCGATCTACTAAATCCAACAAGGTTGCCTGAATCAAACGTTCAAAAGTAAATTTACCAAACCCTGATTTGTTTAGGGGATTGACTTCCTCTAAGGAGGTTGAATACACTGCTTCTGCTAAAACCATTGGAGGCAAATCCATCGGTGGTTCGTAGAGTCGATGATCTTTTGGAAAGACCTTTTTAATGCTTGTACTCTGACGAAACTTCCTATAGAAGAGAGGAACTAGAAGTAAGAGACTCATAAAAATGACGGGAAATACCCATTTCATCAACATCTCACTTTGCGCTTTTTCTGTCGCTATATTGCTTTCAATCCGGTTAAAATCGGTTAAACGTTCTTCCTCTAATCCTTGATCTGGAGCTTCTGCAAAAGCACTTCTCGGCCAGTAAGCATGTAATTCGATTTGTCGCTTTCTCGGAAGGTCTTTCATTTTGACATGATAGAGATTATTTACTTTTTCAACACTAGAGTCCCTTAGGAGTTGGCCTGCATGAAAATAGAGTTTCTCTGCTGGAGTATCTGAGCTGACCTTGAACTCAATCTCTTTGATGTCTCCAGTACTATCTGTCAAGGGTTGCCAATTTAGCTCTGCGATATCCTTATATAAGAAGAGAAGGTTTGTTAGTTTCCAGGTAACCGTTACACGAACAGTATCTCCAGCATATCCAGCATTGTAAATTTTTACCTTGTAGCCGTCCTCTTCCTCCATAGTATAGAAGGAAACATTTTGAACAATTCTTCCATTTTTAGAGACCTGAACAGTCGGGTCGGGATCAATGTCAAATCCTTCCGGCATTTTCCCAGCTTTCCCTAGTCCAACCAACTGACCATTATAATCGTCTCCAAAGCGGTAGGTAATTGTTTCCTTAAAAATTGCAGTATTATCTGCATGAATATTCAAATCCCCCTGATAGGATAAGATATCAAAGTCTACTGCAAAAACCAAGCTCGGGATAAATAATAAATAAGTAAATACCAAAGCCAACAGCCATCTTTTTTTCATGATCGGTTCCCTTTCAATCTTTTTACCATTATATCATTTTTTATAAGTAAAGGCTTACTTGTATTGAAAATCTCACTATTTTTAGATACAATAGAGAGAGTCATTTTTAGACTAGAAATAGGAGAAAACATGAAAAAATTATGCTTATCTATCCTTGCTAGCCTAGCCCTTACCTTAGGACTAGTTAGCCAAGTCCAAGCCGACGAATATTTACGCATCGGGATGGAGGCTGCTTACGCTCCCTTCAACTGGACTCAAGACGACGATAGTAACGGCGCCGTCAAAATCGACGGTACCAACCAATATGCCAACGGCTACGATGTTCAAATCGCAAAAAAGATTGCCAAAGACTTAGGCAAGGAACCTTTGGTCGTGAAAACCAAATGGGAAGGACTTGTTCCAGCACTTACTTCTGGCAAAATCGATATGATCATTGCCGGTATGAGCCCAACCGCTGAACGCAAACAAGAAATTGCTTTTTCAAGCAGTTACTATACTAGCGAACCGGTTCTATTGGTAAAAAAGGACTCTGCCTATGCGAATGCCAAATCTTTGGAAGACTTTAGTGGAGCAAAAATCACGTCTCAACAAGGTGTTTATCTTTATGACCTGATTTCCCAAATTCCAGGTGCCAAAAAAGAAACAGCTATGGGTGACTTCGCCCAAATGCGTCAAGCTCTGGAGGCTGGTGTTATTGATGCCTATGTTTCTGAACGACCTGAAGCAATGACCGCTGAGTCTGCTAACGCTAAGTTCAAAATGATCCAACCTCAACCAGGTTTCAAAACTGGCGAAGAAGATACAGCTATTGCCATTGGACTTCGTAAAGATGACAGCCGTATCAACCAAATCAATGCGAGCATCGAAACCATCTCAAAGGATGAGCAAGTAGCCCTCATGGATCGTATGATCAAAGAGCAACCTGTGGAGTCTACAACAACAGAGGAAGAAAGTAGTTTCTTTAGCCAAGTCGCTAAGATCCTTTCTGAAAACTGGCAACAACTCTTGCGTGGTGCTGGTATCACACTCTTAATCTCCATTATCGGAACCATCACAGGTCTCCTTATCGGACTAGCGATTGGGGTCTTCCGTACCGCTCCACTATCTGAGAACAAGGCAATGTACGCCCTACAGAAATTAGTCGGTTGGATTCTCAATGTCTATATCGAGATCTTCCGTGGTACACCGATGATTGTTCAATCCATGGTTATCTACTATGGAACTGCCCAAGCTTTTGGTATCAACCTTGACCGCACACTAGCTGCTATCTTCATCGTCTCAATCAATACGGGTGCCTACATGACAGAGATCGTCCGTGGTGGTATCCTAGCAGTAGACAAGGGACAGTTTGAAGCTGCAACTGCTCTCGGTATGACCCACAATCAAACCATGCGTAAGATTGTCCTACCTCAGGTTGTCCGTAATATTCTACCCGCTACTGGTAATGAGTTTGTCATCAACATTAAAGATACCTCTGTATTGAACGTTATTTCAGTTGTTGAGCTTTATTTCTCAGGAAATACTGTAGCAACACAAACTTATCAATACTTCCAGACCTTTACCATCATCGCCGTGATTTACTTTGTCCTCACCTTTACTGTGACCCGTATCCTACGCTTCATCGAACGTCGTATGGACATGGATACTTACACTACAGGTGCTAACCAAATGCAAACGGAGGATTTGAAAAAATGACACAAGCAATCCTTGAAATCAAACACCTCAAAAAATCCTATGGGCAAAACGAAGTGCTAAAAGACATTTCTCTCACCGTCCATAAAGGAGAGGTTATTTCCATCATCGGGAGCTCTGGAAGCGGAAAATCAACCTTCCTTCGTTCAATTAATTTACTCGAAACACCTACAGAGGGAGAGATTCTCTATCGAGGAGAAAATGTCTTAGAAAAAGGCTATAACCTCACCCATTATCGTGAAAAACTCGGTATGGTTTTCCAATCTTTCAATCTCTTTGAAAATCTGAATGTCCTTGAAAATACGATTGTTGCCCAAACGACTGTACTCAAACGCGACCACTCTGAAGCTGAAAAAATTGCCAAAGAGAATCTCGAAAAAGTTGGCATGGGAGAACGTTACTGGCAAGCCAAGCCGAAGCAACTATCAGGTGGTCAGAAACAACGCGTGGCTATCGCCCGCGCGCTCTCCATGAATCCTGATGCCATTCTCTTCGACGAACCAACATCTGCTCTTGACCCTGAAATGGTTGGAGAAGTCCTCAAAATTATGCAGGATTTGGCTCAAGAAGGCTTGACCATGATCGTCGTAACCCACGAAATGGAATTCGCTCGCGATGTCTCTCACCGTGTCATCTTTATGGATAAGGGTGTCATTGCTGAAGAAGGCAGGCCTGAAGAACTCTTTACAAATCCTAAAGAAGACCGGACAAAAGAATTTCTTCAACGCTATCTCAGCTAATAAACAAAGACTGCATAAAGAATGCAGTCTTTTTAATTTGTAATTGTAAAGAAAAGGCAGACTCGATTCAGGAATCTGCCTGTGACCACAGTTTAATCTTCAAATTTTTCATGATTTTTTTCATAGAAATCGATTAAACCAAGAGCTGTTTCAAATGAAATATTTTTAACTTTTGCGCGTCCTTGTGCTAGAGCAATGATAGACATTTCACGCGCATTCGTTTCTTTAGAGATACGGTAGCCTGTGATTTTCTTATCACGAACCCAGCCAACAACTGCTTCTACTTTTTCAAAGTTCGACTTAGCCATGTTCTTCTCCTAAATTATTCTTTACAATACTTAATTGTATACGTTTTTATTTCGTTTGTCAATAAAAAAACATATATTCGTTGCAACTATATTATTCTGCATATTTTTATTTGGCTTTTAAAGCCGATAATATATGAGTTCTTATGTCCTCGACTCCATTAGGATTTGCTGGTAGGAAGATTGTATTATTACCCTCTTTATCTGCAAAATTATTCAACGTATCTAAATACTGGTTCGTTAATAGGATAGACATGATTTGTTCTTCAGTTAGCTCAACATTGGCTCCCTTTAACTCTTGGATAGAATCAGCTAGTCCGTCAACAATTGCTTTACGCTGCTCTGCAATCCCTACACCATGTAGGCGATCTTTTTCTGCTTCAGCTTCTGCTGCGGTCACGATTTTAATCTTATCTGCTTCAGCAAGCTCTTGCGCCGCAACTCTCTTACGTTGAGCCGCGTTAATTTCATTCATTGATTGTTTTACTTCAGCATCAGGTTCAACCTTAGTAATCAGCGTTTTGACAATGATATACCCATATGTAGACATTTCTTCAGCCACTTGTTTTTGAACTTCTAAGGCGATTTCATCCTTCTTCTCAAACAACTCATCTAGGGTTAGCTTTGGTACAGATGAACGCAAAGCATCTTCTATATAGGATTTAATCTGGGCTTCTGGACGCATCAATTTATAATAAGCATCTGTGACATTATTTTCATTCACTCGATACTGAGTTGCCACATTCATCGTTACAAATACATTATCTTGCGTCTTTGTCTCTACAACAATCTCACTTTGCAACAAGCGTAGTTGAACTCTTGCTGCAATCCTATCAATCCCAAAAGGAGCTCGTAAATGAATACCACTATTGCTCAACTTTTGGTATTTACCAAAGCGTTCTATGATAGCGACCGATTGTTGTCGAACCACATACACAGAACTAACCATAATCACTGATGCAATCACCACTAAAAACAATAAAACAAGTAAAATTTGTAAAACCATGGGAATCTCCCCCTTTCGTCACCCTCATTATAGCACCATCATTACCATTACGCAAATAATATGATAATAATTTTATTTTAGCTTAAACTAGCATATTATACAACGTTTCGTTCCCATTCAAATTAATATAAGATGGGTCAAACTTTTCCATTCGATGAATCAAGCCAGCATAATCATGCTTATTGGCAAGAGCTACCCCAATCAATACAGGACCTGTCCCCTTGCTTGCTCGTTTGATATATTCAAAACGAGTGATGTCATCATTTGGCCCTAAAATATCATTTACAAACTCTCGGAGAGCTCCAGGACGTTGTGGAAAATTCACTACAAAGTAATGCTTGATTCCATCGTAAATCAAGGCACGTTCTTCCATCTCCGGCATACGGTTGATATCGTTATTTCCTCCAGAAATGATACAACAAATCGTCTTGCCTTTGATATAGTCTGATAAAACTTCCAAGGCTGCAACACTGGCAGCTCCGGCTGGTTCTGCTACAATACCTTGTTTGGAATAAAGATCAATCAAGGTTTCGGAAATCAATCCCTCGTCCACCCCAATCAGCGTTTCAACATTCTTACGAGTCGCTTCATAGGTTAATTGTCCAACCTTCTGTACGGCTATCCCATCAGCGAACTTATCAATTTCTTTGAGTTTAACTGGTCCCCCAGCTTCAAAGGCAGCTTTCATAGAGCGAGCACCATTAGCTTCTACCCCGATCACTTCAATAGTCGGGTTGGTTTCCTTAATATAAGTAGAAACACCGGCAATCAATCCGCCACCACCTACTGGTACAAGTACTGTATCAAAATCAATAGACTCTTTACGGGCTTCTTCAAGAATTTCATAGGCTACAGTCCCTTGACCAGCCTGAACATGCGCATCATCAAAAGGATCGATGAAGGTGCGGTTTTCTGTCAATGTAAATTCTTGTGCTGCCTTAGCAGAAGCATCAAAGGTATCCCCAACCAACTTGATTGTCACAAACTCTCCACCGAAAAAGCGAACCTGCCCAATCTTTTGTTGCGGTGTTGTGATGGGCATAAAAATGGTTGCAGGAATCTTCATCTCATTACAAGTATAGGCGACACCTTGGGCATGATTTCCCGCAGAGGCACAGACTACACCACGCTCGCGTTCTTCTTTTGATAGTTGAGAAATGGCATAATAGGCTCCACGAATCTTAAAAGAGCGAACTCGTTGCGCATTCTCCTTTTTGAGATAAATCTTTGCTTGGTATTTTTCTGATAAATAATGATCATATTCTAGTGGTGTATCAACTACTACACCACTCAAAACTTTGTGGGCTCTCACCACATCTTTTGCACTTAGCATTGTCTCCTCCTCAAGTACTTTTCAAGATAAAAAACGAGTTAGGTACCCCCAACTCGCCTTCTGTCTCTCTTTACAAGAATTAATTGTAGATTTTGAATGCGTCGTCGTCGTTTTTACCAACGAAAGGCATTGCTTTACGCAATTCTGCACCAACTTTTTCAATTTCAAGGTTAGCTGCTTGTTCACGGTAAGCAGTTAATTTTGGACGACCAGCCTTGTAGTCATTTACAAAGTCATTTGCAAATTTTCCATTTTGGATATCTGCCAAAACAGCTTTCATGTTTTCTTTAACTTGCTCAGTAATCACACGTGGACCTGATACATAGTCACCGTATTCAGCAGTGTTTGAGATAGATTGACGCATTTTCTTGAATCCACCTTCATAGATCAAGTCAACGATCAATTTCATTTCATGAAGAACTTCAAAGTAAGCCAATTCTGGGGCATAGCCTGCTTCTGTCAAGACTTCAAAACCTGCTTCGATAAGGGCAGTCAAACCACCACAAAGTACGGCTTGTTCACCAAACAAATCTTCTTCAGTTTCTTCTTTGTAAGTTGTTTCAAGCAAACCAACACGAGCTGCCCCAACACCTTTACACCAGTCCATAGCAATGTTTTTAGCATTTCCTGTAGCATCTTGGTAAACTGCGTAAAGAGCTGGCACACCAAATCCTTCTTCGTAAGTACGACGTACCAAGTGTCCTGGTCCTTTAGGAGCACACATGAAGACATCTACATCTGCAGGAACTTTGATAAATTCAAAGTGGATATTGAAACCATGAGCAAATCCAACAGCATTTCCAGCTTCCAAGTTTGGAGCGATTTCTGCTTCGTACAATTCTTGTTGGATTTCGTCTGGTGCCAAGATCATGATAACGTCAGCCAATTTAGTTGCTTCTGCTACTGTGTAAGTGTCAAAACCGTCTTCTTTTGCTTTGTCAAAAGATTTACCTGGACGCACACCGATGATGACATCACGACCTGAGTCACGCAAGTTTTGCGCATGCGCATGTCCTTGTGAACCATAACCGATTACGGCGATTTTTTTACCGTCAAGCGCTGCTACTTTAACATCTTTTTCGTATTCCATTTGAACTGCCATAGTTTTTCTCTCTTTTCTATTTTTATTGCCTTATAGGCTGGTTTAACAAATTTATGCTGGATTTTATACTCATTGAAAATCTAAGAGTATTAGTCGCGGGTAAATCCAGTTGCACCCGTACGAGCGATATTTTTAATGCCGTATGGTCGAATCACTCGCAATAAAGCTTCACTCTTTTCAGCATTTCCCGTCATCTGGATGGTGATTGAGCTTGGAGCCACATCTACTACCGTTGCACGGAAAGGTTGGATAATGGCCAAGATTTCTGCACGCTTTTCAGCAGGAGCAGATACTTTTACCAAGATCACTTCTCTTTCCAAGTGTGGTTTATCTGTGATATCTCGAATGCGAATCACATCAATCTGACGATTGAGCTGTTTAATGATTTGCTCTACTTCATCATGAGATGCTACATCAATAATGATGGTGATGCGAGATACATTGGGGTTCTCTGTCGCACCAACTGAGATACTCTCAATATTGACTTGACGACGAGAAAGGACACCTGTAAAACGATTCAAAACTCCTGAACGGTTTTGCAATCTAGCCGTTAACATTCTACGCATGGAACTTCACCCCCAACATCTCATGATTGCTCTTACCAGCTGGTACCATCGGTAAAACCTGTTCCTTACGAGAAATATCCACCTCGATAAACATGGGCACATCCTCCAGAATGACTTCTAGATCCTTCTCTATCGTCTCTGGATTATCAAATTTATAGTTTTTGATGCCATAAGCCTGTGCCATCAGCTGGAAGTCAGGAAGGGTATCAAAGACTGACTCGGAAGTTCTACCCTCATAGAAGGATTCCTGCCACTGACGAACCATTCCTAGTGAGTGGTTATTCAACATGACAACCTTAATCGGCACCTTGTAGATGTTTAGGATCGCTAGCTCTTGGTTGGTCATTTGGAAACCACCATCACCGACAAAAAGGATGACCTCTTTTTCTGGATTGGCAATCTTAGCTCCGATAGCTGCAGGAACTCCGAATCCCATGGTACCCAAACCACCTGAAGTGACTAACTGACGCTCATTTTGGTAAGGATAATACTGAGCTGTCCACATTTGGTGCTGCCCTACGTCAGTTACGACAATGGCATCCCCATGCGTCAACTCACCGATGCGTTCAATAACGGCCTGAGGTTGAACCACACGTTCTTTCTTATCATAAGAACGAACTCGATTCTTGTCCTTGGTGACTTTTTCAATCCACTTTTCAGTATTGTTATGAACAGTTGGTTCTGCCAGTAGCATCTGCAAGGCTTTCTTAGCATCTCCCACTACAGGAATATCTGCACTGATAATCTTACCAATCTCAGCTGGGTCAACATCGATATGGGCAACCTTAGCATTCTTCGCGAAGGTCTTAGGGTTCCCAGTCAAGCGGTCATCGAAACGGCAACCAATACTAATCATAAAGTCCGCTTCCGTCATTGCAATGTTGGCTGCGAAAGAACCGTGCATGCCTCCCATCCCTAGGAAGAGTGGATGGCTTGTTGCAATTGTACCTTGTCCCAAAAGACTGGTAACGACTGGAATTTGATAGCGTTCAGCAAATTCATTCAGTTCTTTAGAAGCTTCTGCATAGCTGATACCACCGCCTGCTAACAAAACAGGTTTCTTGGCTTTTGACAATTGCTTCAAGATTTTCTTGATTTGCATGTCATTCGGATCAAGCGTCGGTTGGTAACTTGGTAAATTAACTTCTGGTGAATAGATGAAATCTGTCTCTAGAGCTGATACATCCTTTGGCAAGTCAATCACAACTGGACCTGGTCGACCTGTCGTTGCGATATGGACAGCTTCCGTAATAATACGAGGAATATCTGCTGTCTCACGAACTTGGTAATTGTACTTGGTAATGGGCATGGTAATACCCACGATGTCCGCCTCCTGAAAAGCATCTTTCCCAATTCCAGCTCGCGCAACCTGACCTGTAAAGACCAAAAGGGGAACGCTATCGCTCATGGCATCTGCAATCCCTGTAATGGCATTTGTTGCTCCCGGCCCACTCGTGACGACGGCAACGCCCAACTTTCCAGTTGATTTGGCATATCCTTCAGCTTCGTGCAAACAACCTTGTTCATGGCGTCCCAAGATGTGGCGAATGCCTTTAAAATTGTATATCGCATCATACAAAGGTAAGACCGCACCACCAGGATAACCAAAAATGGTATCAATCCCTAAGTCCCGAAGTGTTTCCAAAACTAGGTCCGACCCCGTCTTAGGAGATTCTAAACTGATTTTCTCCATTGTTCCCCTTTCTCTTCTCTTAAAAAAATAGCTTGTTACTATCATACCATTTTTTCAAAAATTTTCAAGGCAAAAGAGTCAATTTTCTGAATTTTCTATCTAAAAGTGTATTTATGAATCTTTTCCTTATTTTTATTAAGTTATCTACGGAATTAGGAACCTTTATTTATTTTAATTTATCAAATTAGAATATTTTCTTTCTTGGTAGAATTAGTATTTTTCTCACTTAGCGATCAAATTCGTATACTATATTCAGCAAAAATGAATAGTTAAAGACAAAAAAGGAAGTCACTAAGTGGCTTCCTTCTAGAGTGAGGACTGATTAGTCTTCACCTTTGTTTTTCTTAATGATTTCTTCTTGTACTGACTTAGGTACATCTTCGTAGTGGTCAAATACCATCATGAAGGTACCACGTCCTTGAGATGCTGAACGAAGAACTGTTGCGTAACCGAACATTTCAGCAAGTGGAACGTAAGCACGAACGATTTGGCTGTTACCGTGAGCTTCCATACCATCTACACGTCCACGACGAGCAGTTACGTGACCCATAACATCACCAAGGTTTTCTTCAGGAACAGTGATGGTTACAAGCATCATTGGCTCAAGGATAGCTGGTTGTGCTGACTTAGCAGCTTCTTTAAGAGCAAGTGAAGCCGCGATCTTGAAGGCAGTTTCAGATGAGTCGACATCGTGGTATGAACCATCGTAAAGCTTAGCTTTCACGTCAACCATTGGGTAACCTGCAAGAACACCGTTAGCCATAGATTCTACCAAACCTTTTTCAACCGCTGGGATAAATTCACGAGGAACCACACCACCGACGATTGCGTTTTCGAATTCGAATCCTTTACCTTCTTCGTTTGGACTAAACTCAATCCATACATCACCGAATTGACCTTTACCACCAGACTGACGTTTGAAGAATCCACGTGCTTGAGTAGAAGCGCGGAATGTTTCACGGTAAGATACTTGAGGAGCACCTACGTTCGCTTCAACTTTGAACTCACGACGCATACGGTCAACAAGGACGTCAAGGTGAAGTTCACCCATACCAGAGATAACTGTTTCACCAGTTTCAACGTTTGTTTCAACGCGGAATGTTGGATCTTCTTCAGCCAATTTTTGAAGGGCAATACCCATCTTATCTTGGTCAGCTTTAGATTTTGGCTCAACCATCAATTGGATAACTGGTTCTGGAACGTGGATTGACTCAAGGATGATTTTAGCTTTTTCATCTGTCAATGAATCACCAGTTGTAGTATCTTTCAAACCAATAGCAGCTGCAATATCACCAGCATAAACGGTTTCGATTTCTTGACGACTATTGGCATGCAATTGCACAAGACGTCCGATACGTTCACGTTTACCTTTAGAAGTGTTCATTACGTAAGAACCTGATTGAAGAACACCTGAGTATACACGGAAGAATGTCAAACGACCTACAAATGGGTCTGTTGCAATCTTGAAGGCAAGAGCTGCGAATGGCTCTTCGTCAGATGCTGGACGAGTTTCTTCTTCGTCTGTATCTGGGTTGATACCTTTGATCGCTGGGATGTCAAGTGGGCTTGGAAGGTAGTCGATAACCGCATCAAGCATCAATTGAACACCCTTGTTCTTGAAGGCAGAACCACACAATACTGGGAAGAATTCAACGTTGATAGTTGCTTTACGGATAGCAGCTTTCAATTCTTCGTTAGTGATTTCTTCACCTTCAAGATATTTCATCATCAAGTCTTCATCAGTTTCAGCGACTGCTTCAACCAATTTTTCACGGTATTCTTGAGCTTGGTCAAGGTATTCCGCTGGAATATCTTCTTCAAGGATATCTGTACCAAGGTCGTTAGTATAGATTTCAGCTTTCATCTTGATCAAGTCGATGATACCGCGGAAGTCATCTTCAGCACCGATTGGCAATTGGATTGGGTGTGCGTTTGCTTGAAGACGGTCGTGAAGTGTGCTTACAGAGTAAAGGAAGTCAGCACCGATTTTGTCCATTTTGTTGGCAAATACGATACGTGGAACTCCGTATTCAGTTGCTTGACGCCAAACTGTTTCAGTTTGAGGCTCAACACCTGATTGTGAGTCAAGAACAGTAACCGCACCATCCAATACACGAAGAGAACGTTGTACTTCGATTGTGAAGTCCACGTGTCCTGGTGTGTCGATGATGTTTACGCGGTGGTTGTTCCATTGAGCTGTTGTCGCAGCAGATGTGATAGTGATACCACGTTCTTGCTCTTGCTCCATCCAGTCCATTTGTGACGCACCTTCGTGAGTTTCACCGATTTTGTGGATTTTACCAGTGTAGTAAAGAATACGCTCAGTAGTTGTTGTTTTACCGGCATCGACGTGAGCCATGATACCGATATTACGAGTTTTTTCAAGTGAAAATTCGCGTGCCATGAGGTTTGTTTCTCCTATTTATTTTAATTTCTATTCTATTATAACACGATTTTAATAAAAACGGATAGGCAGGACCTACCCGTTCTCAATGTTTATCTTGTTTTTGTTGGTTTCAACTTGTAGACAAGTTGAATTGAACTCGGGCTAAAGTTAATTAGCCTATTTGAGCCGGAACGGGATGCTGTGTGAAAAAGATAAACTTCCTTGTATTCGTCGAATACTGTGTCAGTTTCCTATTTTCACCTTGCATCCTTACCGTTCCTAGCATCATGATTTTACCAACGGAAGTGTGCGAAGGCACGGTTAGCTTCAGCCATACGGTGAGTGTCTTCACGTTTCTTAACTGCTGCACCAGTGTTGTTCGCAGCATCCAAGATTTCTTTTGCAAGACGGTCTTGCATTGTATGTTCACCACGAAGGCGAGCGATGGTTACCAACCAACGAAGTCCAAGTGTTGTACGACGTTCTGGACGAACTTCAACTGGGACTTGGTAGTTAGATCCACCAACACGACGTGCACGTACTTCAAGTACAGGCATGATGTTTTCCATAGCTGTTTCAAATACTTCAAGTGCATCGTTTCCAGTAGCTTCTTTGATTTGCTCAAAAGCACCGTAAACGATTGAAGCAGCTGTACCACGTTTACCATCAAGCATAACGCGGTTGATAAGACGAGTAACTAGTTGTGAATTGTAAAGCGGATCTGGCAATACATCACGTTTTGGAGCTCTATTTTTACGACTCATTTCTCTTTATCCCCTTTCCTTATGCTTTTGGACGTTTAGTACCGTATTTAGAACGGCCTTGTTTACGATCGTTAACACCTGCAGTATCAAGTGCACCACGGACGATATGGTAACGTACCCCTGGAAGGTCTTTTACACGTCCACCACGAAGAAGCACCACGCTGTGCTCTTGCAAGTTGTGTCCGATACCTGGGATGTAGGCAGTAACTTCGATAAGGTTGCTCAAACGTACACGAGCGAATTTACGAAGGGCAGAGTTAGGTTTTTTAGGTGTCATTGTTCCCACACGAGTTGCAACACCACGTTTTTGTGGTGAAGAAACGTTTGTTTGAACTTTTTTATGACTGTTGTAACCAACGTTCAAAGCTGGTGATTTAGATTTTTCTACTTTTGATTTACGCGGTTTGCGAACCAATTGGTTAATTGTAGGCATCTACATTCTCCTGTGTTTTTTTATTTTTGGTGATGATACACTTGGTGACAGCTACCATCTGTGTGTACTTTTGCAACATTTGTCAGCACGTCCCTGTACACTTTTGAGAGACCAAAAGTAAAAAGTACCGTCTATTATTGTAACACATTTTTTCTTTCCTTGTCAATATTTTTTTCGTTTTTATTCTGATCTTTTAACTCTTTGACACTAGCTTTCACTGCTTTTCTAAACAAAAAAAGGAGGCAATTTGCCTCCTACATTCAAGTATGGATTTCCTTCTATTAAACATTCGTTTGAGATGTTTTTATCTTTCTTATCAAAGCCAACCAGATTCTTTTGCAATGTTGGCTGCCTCTGTTCGATTACCAGCATCTAGTTTGGAAAGAATATTGGTGACATAGTTTCGGACGGTTCCATTTGATAGATAAAGCTGATCTGCGATTTCTTGATTAGACAAGCCCTGAGCGATTCCTTTTAAAACAGCGATTTCTTGCTCTGTTAACGGATTGGGGTGCGTCATCACCACTTCCATCAATTCAGGTGAATATTCCTTACGTCCTTCAAGAACAGTGTGCAAGGTTTGCATGAGGTCTGCAATGCTTCTTTCTTTCAAGACATAAGCATCCACTCCAGCCTTAATCGCGCGTTCAAAATAGCCAGGGCGCTTGAAGGTTGTCACCACAACTACTCTTGTTTCTAACTTTTCTGCTCGAATCCATTCCAATACTTCGAGGCCAGTCTTAGCAGGCATTTCTACGTCAAGGATGGCGATATCTACAGACTCCTTTTCTAAGAGTTGGATGGCTTCTTGTCCATCCTTGGCTTGTAGGACAGACTCCACATCTGGTTGAAAGGTAAGCAACTGGCACATAGCATCTCGCAACATACTTTGATCTTCTGCAACAAGTAGTTTCATCTTAGTTTCTCTCCTTATAAGGTAGTCGTACGTGCACTTCTGTTGGAGAATTCTGACTGATCACCTTTACCTCTCCCGAAAATGGAAGGACACGATCTCGGACTGTATGGAGTTCATCCCCCTTTAGAGAAGGAAAGCCACAGCCATCATCTCTCACTGTTAAAACGAGTTCTTTCTCTGTTCGTTCTACTTTTAAAAAAGCTTTAGACGCTTTAGCGTGTTTGATGATATTGGTCACTAACTCAAGCAAAATCATGGAAGCCGTTGACTCTAATTCCTGAGTTAGGCTAGCTGTATCTAGTTGGTGATCGATTTCTGTTTCAATTCCTGCAATTTCCAGCATTTTTTTAACAGTCGTAAATTCGGAAGCAAGGGTTCTGGTTTTAAGGTTTTCGATAATTGTACGAACTTCATTCATGGATTCTTTACTGATCTGATGAATTTCTTTTAATTCTTTTTCCACTTGAGGATAGGCCTGCATTTGAAGAAGCTGGAGGGCAAGGTCCGTCTTCACACTCAACATAGCAAAGGTATGCCCCAGACTGTCATGGAGATCCTGACCAATACGACTGCGTTCATTTTCAGCCAAGAAAAGACTGAGCTTGGCATTTTGTTTCATCTTTTCTTCTTTTATCTGTTCAGATACCTGAATCCGATAAAGACCGAAGGTCAAGGCATCAGAAACGATAAAGGTCACCAAGAAAAAGAGGAGGTGCCAGGGACTAACTTGACCAACCATAGAGATTCCAGTTAAAATCATCGGTTGTAAGACAACAAAACTGACAAAACGCCAAGAGTGGAAAGAAACCTCATCCAGCTCATAAATAAGGAGATTAGATAAATAAAAGATAAACCAAGCGAAGCTCGCATTTAGCCAGATGGAACTGTAAAAAATGTAGGCAAGCATGATCCACCAAGCTAGCCACTGCACGGTGCGATTCTGACTGATTAAAACCGAGTAGAAGGCAAGAACAAATAGTAAGGTCCATAACAAGGTTAAAAGCGGGTACTCTCCAACGATGACACCCGCTATAGGAAAGATGATAAACACTATTGAAATATGAAACATATAATGAGTGTTTTTTAATTTTTCCAACATAGATTTATTTTACCTCGATCCGTTTTTTGAGCTGGATTACCAGTACACCAAAGAAAACTGTATAGCCTAGCACAACCAAGGCAGCAAGAATATTAAATTCATGGTGTTCCAAATAAGTAGAGACGACCTGCATCAGTTGATAGGTTGGAGTCAGCTTTCCAATAGATTGGAGCCATTCTGGGAAGGAATCCAAGGGGAACCACAGTCCACCTAGAACAGCCAAAGCAATATAGGCAATATTTCCAACAACCGTCATCAGTTGAGCACTGGGTAGCAAGCTCACCAAGACCCCCATGCTGATAAAGACCACGCTTCCGATCAGCAAAATAGCACCAATTACCATCCAGTCAAGCCAAGGCAGAGTCACTCCACGGACAAAATGACCAACTGAAAAGACAACTGTAATTGATAACAAGAAAGTCAGTAGGGTACTGAACAGTTTTGATACATAATATTCTACCATAGATACAGGAGAATGTTGAATCAATTTTTGCCAGTTGTTTGTCTTATCAGACTCGAGTGTGCTAGGGATACTGAAAAAGGCGCTCGACATGATACTAAAGAGCGTCATGGCAAAGAGATAGGCTTGAAGAGCGATTTCTGGAATGTCTGATCCTGACATCATACCAGAAAAGATAAGGTAAAATACACTTGGAAGTCCGATGGATAGCAAGTAGTAGACGGCTTGCCGTTTCATCAGAATGATTTCCACTTTCATGAGACTTGTCATATTTTTCATCGTCAATCTCCTTTAATCTTGAGTCGTTTCAAAAATACTGTCTAAGAGAGTTCGATTGCGAACTTCAATTTCTTCGATCATGCAGCCCTGTTCTTGCAAGACTTTCCATACCTGGCTGGCTTCTTTGGTTGTGAAGGAAAGAGCATTTTGCTTGATTTCAAGCTCTTGAATCTGGTCCAAAGTGCTGATAACTTCCTGATAAGTTAGTGGTACCGTAAAATGTTTTTCTTGTTCTTCACCACGCATGGCATAAGGTGTCGTATCGCGAATCAATTCTCCCTTGTGGAGTACCAAAATGCGGTCAGCCGTATGTTCTACCTCTTCGATATAGTGAGAAGAATAAACAATGGTCACACCATTTTTCTTTAACTGATTGACAATTTCCCAAAAATGCTGACGTGTCGAGGTATCCATAGCAGCAGTTGGTTCGTCTAAAAATAGAATTTTCGGACGACCTATTAGTGCCAACACAAAAGAGAACAAACGTTTTTGCCCACCAGATAGCTTGCCCGCGAGCTGATTTTTCTGCTTGTCCGAGAATCTCAGCAAATCATCAATTTCTTGATTGGAGAGACTGTTTGGATAGATTGATTGAAAGAAGGATAAGAGTTCTTTCACTTTCAAGTCTTGAACCACCGTATTTTCTTGAGGTAAGATAGAAATAAGCTGCTTTAATCGAGGATCTGTTGGTGCAAAGCCTTGAATAGCTATCTGACCTGAGCTCACGAACTTGTCGCCCAAGAGGCAATCAATCAAGGTCGTCTTACCTGCTCCGTTAGGTCCGATCAAGGCGACACATTCACCATCGTTGATTTCAAAGGAGATGTTCCGCAAGATCTCCTTGTCTTTTATTTTCTTACTCAATTTCTCAACTTTAATCACAGTCATGAGATTCTCCTTTCAACCACTTCATTCCCATAGGGAAAACGACGAAAATCATAAACCCAAAACCCCAAGCACCACGAATAAATTGGCGAAGCACGGTTTGGTCAAACCAACCAGTAAACATTTCCACTAACCATACCAAGAGTGATAGGCTGATAAAGAAATAGATGATTGCTTTTTTCATTCCTCAAACTCCTTTTTCACATCTCTGACCAATTTCAAACCTTCTCTGACAAGCCAAGACATCATTCCAAAGCCAGCAAAGAGCTCCCAAGGAAAATGGTAGAAACCCTCGTCCAATCCTGAAAACATGAGATAGGTCATAACTCCTGCTGCTACTAAACTCACTGCGACAATCATTTTATTTTTCATTTCTTCTTCCTCCATTTCATACTTCAATTATAGTCTTTTGAATTTGGCGGAGCTAGATGCTTCTGTCACTAGGAAATATGACAAATGTCATAAAAAAGAACCGATTTCTCGGTTCTTAAAAATGATTAGTCTGATTCATCGTTTCGTTTCTTTTTACCTAGCAATCCAAGTGTCATGACACCTGCTAGGGTTGTTAGAATTCCTAGATTTTTCAAACCATCTTCTTGACTTCCTGTATTTGGAAGTTGATTTTTTTCTACAGAGATGTTTTGAGTCAATTGATCTGGTTTCGAATCAGGTACTGAAAGTTCTTTTTTATCAGACGGCTTCACTTGCTCTGGAAGTTCTACTACTGTTGGAGTATAGAATCCTGAAATGATATTTCCATTACGGTCTTTACGGATCACTTTCACACCTTTGGATTGTCCTACAAAGTCTGCCTCTGGAGTGAAGGTGACGGTGCCATCTGGTGAGATTACATAAGTTCCTTGACCTGGAACGACTTTTTCAGTTGTTCCATCTTCAAAGGTTGGCGGAACTGTCAGATCGACATCACCTGTAAAGTTTGGTTTACCAGTCTGAGTTTGACCTTTAAGACCTTCTGATGTCGCATCACTCACTTGTGTTTGTCCAAGGACAGTTGGTGTGTAGCGAGCAGTAACTGCATTCCCATACACATCCAAACGTTTCACAACCAATCCTTTAGCTGTACCAACAAAGTCTGGTTCTGGAGTAAAGGTAATCTTACCATCTTTATCAATTGTATAGCTTCCTTCACCCGGAACAACCATAGTCGTGCTACCATCCTCAAAGGTTGGTGGTACAGTCGAATCGATATGTCCTTCAAACACTGGTGTTGCCACTTGTGGTTGCCCTTTTGCTCCTGTAGAAGTCGTGTCATGACCAGTAGATGGATCTACAACTGTTGGACGATAGCTTGCAGTAACTGGAGTTCCGTTCTTATCCTTACGGACAATCGTTACGCCTGTTCCTTTTCCTACAAAATTAGCTTCTGGAGTGAAGGTGACGATGCCATCTAGTGAGATTGCATAAGTTCCTTCACCTGGAATCACTTTTTCAGTTGTTCCATCTTCAAATGTCGCCGCCACAGTTTCATCGATTGGAACAAGCGGATTACCACCTTCAAATGTTGGCGTACCTGTTTGAACAAGACCCTTAATGTTAACTGAAGAAGTATCTTTACCAGTTGGAGTCACCTTAGTAAACTCTGGGCTGTAAGTCGCAGTAACTGGGGTGCCATTCTTATCCACACGTTTCACTGTAACTGGATCTGGGTTCCCAACAAACTGCTTGTCTGGGGTGAAGGTCACTGTACCATCTGGCGCAATCGTGTAGGTTCCTTGACCTGGAATAGATTTCTCTTTGCTTCCATCTTCGAAGGTTGGCTCAACTGTTTCATCAATTGGAAGCAGTGGGTCGCCACCTTGGAAGCTTGGGGTACCGGTTTGTGGAACACCCTGAGGACCCGTGCTAGTTGCGCTAGTTCCTGTTGGTGTTACTTTCGTAAACTCTGGACTATAAGTTGCAGTAACTGGGGTGCCGTTCTTATCCACACGTTTGACTGTAACTGGAGTTGGGTTTCCGACAAACTGTTTGTCTGGGGTGAAGGTCACTGTGCCGTCTGGTGCAATCGTGTAAGTTCCTTCACCTGGAATAGTCTTCTCTTTGCTTCCATCTTCGAAGGTTGGCTCAACTGTTTCATCGATTGGAACCAGTGGATCGCCACCTTGGAAGCTTGGAGTGCCTGTTTGTGGAACACCCTGAGGACCTGTGCTGGTTGCGTTAGTGCTGGTTGGGGTTACTTCTTTCACCACCGCTTGGTACTTGACAGTAACAGGAGTTCCGTTGGCATCCACACGAGTCAATTCAAGTTCTGGTGTTTCACCCTTGAACTGTTTATCAGGAGTGAAGATCACCTTACCATCTGCGTCCACTTCGAACTTACCAACATTTGGCACTTCTTTCACAGTTGCACCATTGTCAAATAGTGGAGTTGAATCAGCTGGGAATGGAACAGAATCATGGCCTGGAGTGAAGGTCACTTTACCTTCTTGTACCTGACCTTGCAGACCTTCTGTCTTATCACCTGAACCAGTTGGCGTTACTTTCGTAAACTCTGGACTATAAGTCGCAGTAACTGGGGTACCATTCTTATCTACGCGTTTGACTGTGACTGGATCTGGTTTGCCTACAAACTGCTTGTCTGGAGTGAAGGTTACTGTTCCGTCTGGAGCAATCGTATAGGTTCCTTGACCTGGAATGGTCTTCTCTTTGCTTCCATCTTCGAAGGTTGGCTCGACTGTTTCATCAATTGGAACCAGTGGATCACCACCTTGGAAGATTGGAGTACCAGTTTGTGGAAGTCCTTGAGGACCTGTACTTGTTGCACCGGTTCCAGTTGGAGTTACCTTAGTAAACTCTGGGCTGTATGTCGCAGTAACTGGGGTGCCATTCTTATCCACACGTTTCACTGTAACTGGATCTGGGTTTCCAACAAACTGCTTGTCTGGAGTGAAGGTTACAGTTCCGTCTGGTGCAATCGTGTAGGTTCCTTGGCCTGGAATAGATTTCTCTTTGCTTCCATCTGCGAAGGTTGGCTCTACTGTTTCATCGATTGGAACTAATGGGTCACCACCTTTAAACGTTGGAGTTCCTGTTTGCAGAAGTCCTTGAGGGCCTGTGCTGGTTGCGCCGGTTCCTGTTGGTGTTACCTTGGTCACTGTTGGGGTATATGTCGCAGTAACTAGGGTGCCATTCTTATCGACTCGTTTAACCGTTACTGGAGCTGGAGTACCAACATATTGTTTTTCTGGTGTAAAGGTAATAGAGCCATCTGGATTGATGCTGTATTCACCTACACCCGGAACTGTTTTCGTTGACTGTCCATCTTCGAAAGTCATTGGTTTCGTATCATCCAGTGGAACAGCTGGATTACCTTCTGTGAAGGTTGGGGTACCTTTTTGCGGTTGACCTTGGATACCATTTGAAGTGGCATCCGTTGAAGTTGGAACTACTTCTTTCACTACTGCTTGGTACTTGACAGTAACAGGAGTTCCATTGGCATCCACACGAGTCAATTCAAGTTCTGGTGTTTCCCCCTTGAACTGTTTGTCTGGGGTGAAGGTTACCTTGCCTTCTGCGTCCACTTCAAACTTACCAACATTTGGTACTTCTTTCACAGCTGTCCCAGTGTCAAATAGTGGAATTGAATCAGCTGGGAATGGAACAGAGTCATGGCCTGGCGTGAAGGTCACTTTACCTTCTTGGGCCTGACCTTGAAACCCCTCTGTCTTATCACCTGTACCAGTTGGCGTTACTTTCGTAAACTCTGGACTGTAGGTCGCAGTCACCGGGGTACCGTTCTTATCCACCCGTTTCACTGTGACTGGAGTTGGGTTTCCAACAAACTGTTTGTCTGGAGTGAAAGTTACAGTTCCGTCTGGTGCAATCGTGTAGGTTCCTTGATCTGAAATCACTTTTTCCTTGCTTCCATCTGCGAAGGTTGGTTCAACTGCTTCATCGATTGGAACAAGTGGGTCACCACCTTGAAAGCTTGGAGTGCCTGTTTGTGGAACACCCTGAGGACCTGTGCTGGTTGCGTTAGTGCTGGTTGGGGTTACTTCTTTCACCACCGCTTGGTACTTGACAGTAACTGGAGTTCCGTTGGCATCAACACGAGTCAATTCAAGTTCTGGTGTTTCACCCTTGAACTGCTTGTCCGGAGTGAAGGTCACTTTGCCTTCTGCGTCCACTTCAAACTTACCAACATTTGGCACTTCCTTCACAGTTGTACCGTTGTCAAATAGTGGAGTTGAATCAGCTGGGAATGGAACTGAGTCATGACCTGGCGTGAAGGTCACTTTACCTTCTTGGACTTGACCTTGAAGTCCTTCTGTCTTATCACCTGAACCAGTCGGAGTTACTTTCTCAACAACTGGGGTATAGGTCGTTACAGCCGACTCCCCATTTTTATCCACCACTCCAACTCGAACTGGAGTTGCCGGACCATAGAAGGTTTTCAGTGGAGTAAAGACAATTGTTTTATTTACAAGATCTAAATCGTACGTCCCTTGGTCGGCAATGGTTAGCGAAGTTACCTTTTGTCCATTCTCATCATAAAGAAAGACACTACTTTGGACTAGTTCAACGGATTTCTTTGCTCCATTAATGGTTGTTGTCCCTTTTGTAAAGTGGACCTCGCTCTCGCTTGCTCTATCCTCATCAAATTGAATCGTCGCTGCCTGCTTCTGCCCTTGAAAGCCTTTAGATTTCGCTGCACTTGCTGAAGGTACAACTGGAAGCGGAACATAATACACCAACCTATCCCAAGAGAATTCTTTTTCCAACTCTTCATCGCTCGGATTTATCGCACTAATCCAATATTGATCAAGAGCCTCATCTCCCGACAATGTATTTGCGTCAATATCTTCACCTGGGTAATAGCCAGGAATTTCAGGCGAAATCACTTGAGACCAAGTTTGGTCTGCAGACCAGGCTGAGTATGTCACACCTGCTGTCGCATCATTTGGATGCATTTTTGCCAAAACCTGATCGATTCTCTTGGTTCGAGTAAACGAATGGGATTCTACATGTCTGGGAGGAAGAAGCGATAAATCAGGATTTTTTGCTTTTCTGTAATACTCATAATTAATTTCACGAGTTCCACGAACAGTTTCGGTTAGTTCTGTAATCTTATGTCTAAACTGAAACTTGAATTGTCTTGGGCTAGCCAAGTCACCAAAGTTATGATCTGTAAAATCGTTACTAATCAGTTCATATCCTGCATCTTCTAATTCCTTAATTCGACGATCAGGATCATAAGAAATTGGTCCATTAGGTTTGCCTACAACTGTGTCTACCTGTCCTAGTTGTACTTCCTTAGATGGATCATTTACATCCACAAAGGTAAAACTTGCAGATGACAGTTTGGTAGACATTTGGATTGAAACATTATTGGACTCAGTGTACTTGGAACTGCCATTTGCCAATGCCGAAGAAAGATAAGCCGTAGCACCTGGGGCAGTATCTTGCCCGATAACTGCTCCATCAATGTTAAACTGAACCCTGCTTCCAGCAGCAACCGGAGCAGTCGAATGCCAACGAACTGCACGAATCTCTGACCAATCCGACACTTGATCTGCTGTGAGCCATTGTGAAGCACTAATTTCTGCAGCAGTGCCTGCAGTACGACTATATTGAACTTCCCAGCCTGAAGGTGGTGTTAAAGCTTTTGTCAAACTCACTGTAAATCCAGAACCACGATTTCTGGATTCTAGCTGTTTATCACCTTTCATCGGCAGGGATGACAAAACATAGACATCTGAAACAGGCTGTTTCGCTGCGTTTTTATAGGTCACTCTGAAATCAATCTCATCGCCAGGATAGTGCTCTTGGGTATTGTAGGCAAAGTGTTGGTTTGTAGCTCTCTTCACTTCAGAGTAGACACCACTCGCTTCAGAAGCCTGTACGATCACATCGAAGTCATAAGAAACTGAATTTTTCGAGGTAACTGTAATGCCATCAAGCTCCCCTAAGTCGTAGCCATTCTGAGCTTGAACGTCAGGAAGTTCCTCGTCCCAAAAAGCAATCGCTTTATAGGTGTAGGTCCCATTTGGAATCGTCTTGTTTTCTAACTTCAAAAGTGTTGCAGGCATAGGGGAGTCTGGAGTCCCCTTTACTTGGGCATAGTAGAGAGTTTTTCCAGTATCTTTGTAATTATAATAGACCTTAAAATTAGGATTCCCACTAAAGTTTAATTGTGGATCAGCCAAATAAGCCAGATAGTAAACTCCCGTCAAGTTTGCGAAGTTCTGAGTAGGGGTGTCTTTACCCGCAGTCCTTGTGATAAAATCTTCTTTAAAACCAGAAGCATCTGTGTGTCGATTGAAGACATCTGTCCGACGGCGCCCAATCATCGAAATTTGCTGGCTAACGCGTGTTAATTCGGCTGAGGCCGTTTGAGATAAGGAAACAGTGTTTCCAGTATTCTTAAAAGTGAAATCCGTTCTAGAATCCAACTTACTAATCGTCGAATCTTTATAGAGACTTTCCCAATTATTAAAACGTGTTTTTGTCTGGAAAAAAAATGCCGAAGTATCATTAGTTGAGGACTTCCTCATCTTGATATTTTTAAACTTGTACTCCAGTTCCTTCACATCTTGCTCTTCCGTCAATCGTAGACTACGGGTGTTACTATTAAAAGTCCCTAATAACTCACCTGTAGCTTTATTGTATACTTCTACGGATGCATCCGGTGAAGAGAAAAATTCATTCCAATAACGCTCCTCAATCGCATTGACTTCTCGATAAGACTCTCGTGGATCCTGTATTTTATGAGTGACAGTATAGTCATTGATAAGATAATCTTTTTCAACCTCTGCGACTGATGAAAGTCGAACATTAGAACGGTATTCTGTTTCACCATAAGAACGAATCATCTCCGAGTCAGACTGATTATAGTGTCTAAACTCAAAGAGAGAAGACTCTGGCTGATCAGTTTTTTGAACAAAGAGAGTATAGGGGAGAACAGCCGTATTTTGATAACTAGTCCCATCTGCTTTTGTATAGATCCCCGTCACAGTAAGGTTTTGCGCTTTTCTATTGATATCTGCTACTTTGGCATTCTTTAACTTGAAAGAAATTGGAATGAGCTTATTTTTATTGTTATTAATGTCTTGAAGTGGATTGTTAGCCTTGTTAATCGTCAGATGGTAACCCGTCGCATCGGCAGTCCATCCCAAAGCTTTGGCTTCATCTGTCAACTCATAACCTTCTTTTAACTCTATATTATAGGTATAAGATGTGACAGGATCAATGATATTTCCCCCGACATCACTAATACCCATACCATTGATCATACGACCATCAAAGACACCATTTCCATAGTTGAAGTAATCATTTCTTGCCGTATTATTCTTAGGATCTTTCGCGCCATTAAATAGATAGAAGGACACAAGAGACGAATCTTCATCAACAATACCATCATTATTTCGATCGAAGCCAATGACCTGATTGTTAGACATTGGTGTCAGACCCCCAACACCGTTTTCTAAGACTTTCCACGTGTGTTCAATGCTTCCAAGTTCTTTGAGGACATTGCCATTTTTGTCATAGAGCTTAGCAGTTGCGGTCACCTTGTGATCTGGCCCAATGGCTTGGACAGCGCCTCCCCAGTTCTGAGTCAAAGGATCTATCTGAAAAGTATAGACGAAGTTATAGTTTGCCCCACCTCTCAGATTCGCAGGTTCTATCTTTAAGTCAAGGTCCCCATTCGTTTTTTCTTGGCTGAACTTTACACCACCAACTGGAGAAGGAGTTAATTTAATCGCCTTACCATTTTGGAAATGAATTTTAATATACCCACCAGAATAGTCTGCTTCGTGTCCAGTAATACTAAAGGTCAAGGATTCACGGACACTATCTACCGCATGGATATCCTTGATTGGCGAATGAGTTTTAAATTCTGCATTGACTTCATCTAGCGATCTCTTGCGCCTAGAAGAAGTTTTCCCGCTAGAGCCACTTTCTTCCTTGCTTTTCTGCTCAGTTTGAGTTGATTCTAGAGATTGCTTTTTCCCCTCATCTAAAGAAGGCTGACTCGCTTCCTTCGTATTGTCAACTTGAGAAACTGGTTGGCTCTGAGCGACTGGTGCAGATACTTCTGTTTTGGACGGTTCAGCTTTATCCTCCAGCTCCTTAACCGCTTCGTTCTGTGTTACCACTTTTTGAGGATCAGAAATGACTTCCTGTCCATTCTCAGCACTTTTTTCCTTCTGTTGAATTTCCGCCTGCGTTTGTTGTTCCTTATTGTTGACTTGAGCTTCATCCGCTTGCACTGGAGAAGTAGCCATCACCATAAAGGTTCCTAGCAATACCGAACAGGTCCCAACACTTAACTTTCTAATTGAAAAGCGGGAAAAAGATTGATTAAAAAATTTTTTCTTCATCATTTCTCCTTTATATTCATACTTAATCTAACATAACAGCTTTATCATTATAACTTATCATACATAGAATTTCCAATAGAATGTTCATTTCTACAGAAATTTCTTTATAACTCCATTTGCATAGAAAAAGGAAGCTGTAAAACCAGCTTCCTTCTGTTGTTTTTACTCCATTTTCACGATTATTCCACACTGAAAAGATATGGATATACGGGTTGTTGACCTTGGTGAATCTCTACTTCAACATCTTCAAATTCTTCTGCGATTTCTTGGGCAATTTCATTGGCAAGTTCTTCGCTTCCGTCTTCACCGACATAGAAAGTCACGATTTCACTATCTTCGTCCAACATATGCTTCAAAGTTTCAGTCAAGGTTTGGTGCATGTCAGGGTTTGACACGAGAATTTTTCCATCAACCATACCAAGATTGTCATTTTCATGAATTGCTAATCCATCGATAGTTGTATCACGAACAGCAGTTGTTACACTACCGCTTACGACATCACCAAGGGCTGCAGTCATGCGTTCTTGGTTTTCTTCGATTGATTTGCTTGGGTCAAAGGCAAGAAGACTGGTCAATCCTTGAGGAATTGTACGTGCTTCTACCACAACAGCAGGTTGTTCAAGCACTTCAGCCGCAGACTGAGCTGCCATAAAGATATTTTTGTTGTTTGGCAAGAAGATGATATTGCGAGCATTGACCTGTTCAACAGCCTTGATAAAGTCTTCTGTTGAAGGGTTCATCGTCTGCCCGCCTTCGATAACATAATCCACACCTTGGGCACGGAAGATATCTGCTAAACCTTGACCAGCTACTACTGCGATAAGGGCATACTCTTTTGTTTCAGCAGGCTTGTTTCCTTGAGTTGCTTCTTTTTCAACTTGCGCCTCGTGTTGGTTACGCATGTTGTCCACTTTTACCTTAATCAAGCTACCATATTTGAGACCTTCTTGCATGACAAGACCTGGATCTTCTGTATGGACGTGAACTTTGACGATTTCATCATCATTGACAACAAGTAGAGAGTCGCCTAAGTCATTCAAGTAGTTACGGAATTCATCATAGTCAAAGTCCTTAGAATAAGTTGGACCTTGTTTGAGGGCTACCATAATCTCTGTACAGTAACCAAAGGTAATATCCTCAGTTGCAACATGTCCAGCCACAGACTTATGGTGCTCTGCATTAATCATTTCACTCATGTTGGCAGGAGTCGCTACAAAGTCTTCAGAAGCACTGTATTCACCAGTAAGAGCTGAAAGGAATCCTTCGTAGATGAAGACCAAACCTTGACCACCTGAGTCTACCACACCAACTTCCTTAAGGACTGGAAGCATTTCTGGTGTCTTAGCCAAAGCTGCTTTTGCACCTTCCAAGGCTGCACGCATGACCTCAACAGCATCATCTGTCTCCTCGGCTTTTTTCTTAGCCCCAATAGCCGCTCCACGAGAAACAGTCAAAATGGTCCCTTCAACTGGTTTCATAACCGCTTTATAAGCTACTTCGACACCGGATTGGAAGGCAAGAGCCAAGTCTTGACCTGTTAATTCATCTTTTTCCTTGATAGCCTGAGAGAAGCCACGGAAGAGCTGAGAAGTGATAACCCCTGAGTTCCCACGCGCACCCATCAAGAGTCCTTTGGCAAGAATGCTCGCTACTTCTCCAACTGTAGAAGCAGGCTTGTCTGCTACTTCTTTCGCACCATTCTCAATGGTCATTCCCATGTTTGTCCCAGTATCTCCATCTGGAACTGGAAAGACGTTTAATGAATTGACATATTCTGCTTGCTTATTCAAACGAGTTGATGCAGCCTGCACCATCTCTTGGAATAAACTGGTAGTAATTTTTGACACGATTATTCTCCTACAACTTTGATATTTTGAATGTAGACATTCACAGTCTGAGCAGTAATTCCTAGTTGATTTTCTAAACTAAAACGAACACGCTCTTGAATGTTTTTTGACACTTCGCTTATCTTTACTCCGTAGCTCAATACGGTATAAACATCAACTGCAATGCTACCATCTTCGGCTGCTTTTATAACAACACCCTTAGAATAATTTTCCTTACCAAGAAGGGCTTGGAAATTGTCTTTGAGGGCATTTTTACTAGCCATACCGACCACACCAAAAATCTCAGTTGCGGCACCACCTACTACGGTTGCAATCACTTCATCTGTCAGTTCGATTTGACCATCTTTTGTATTAATTTTTACAGTCATTTTTTTTACCTCAACTAGTTGATACTCTATTTTATCATATTTCAGCCCAAGTGTAAAAGCAGAATGCTGTATCGGCGGATATTTACTCTATTTTTCAAATGATTTTATCCTTAGAGCAAAAGAAAAAGACCAGTTAGGTCTTTTCATTTTTATTAAACGCGTTCAACTTTACCTGATTTCAAAGCACGAGCTGAAGCCCAAACTTTTTTAGGTTTACCATCGATAAGAACAGTAACTTTTTGAAGGTTTGGTTTTACGGCACGTTTTGTTTGGTTCATCGCGTGTGAACGGTTGTTTCCTGATACAGTCTTACGACCTGTAAAGTAACATACTTTAGCCATTGTGTTTTCCTCCTATTAGATCTAATATAGCGGATGTGCTAGCACCACATACCGTACTATGTTATCACACTTTCTCTATTTTGGCAAGGAAATTCGGAGACTTTTTTTTATTTAACGTAAACAACTCCAAGTTTACCAAAAGCGACTTCCCCGCGGATAATCAAGGTTTTGCTGGTTGGTGCTACAGGAGCATCTGCCTTAGCTGCACCAAAGGAGGTTTCTACTTTCAAATCGACACGCCAGTGTTGCGGAACATAGACGGTTGCATTCCCGAAGGCCACTTCAATATTTAAAGTCGCAAAATCACCTAGCATCTCTGCATTATCATAGTAGATTTTAGCATCCCCAAAAGCGACTTCCACTTGGTCATCTACGAGATCTTGATCTTGCTTATAGAAGGTCCCGCTACCAAAAGCGACTTCCTTATCCGTGACGACTGTTTTTTTCCCATCGTACCACCATTTTTTTTCATTCCAGAACTTACTTGAATGCGTCAGATAACCAACACCTAGCACTGCTAAGATACTAGCCCAAAACAAAGACTGGTTTGGAATAGGAAAAATGTTATAAAAATGATTCGCAATCATTAAGGCTACTAGAGCGGTAAAAACTGCTGATGTTAGATGACGACGAAGCAAAGCTTCAACTGATTGGTAAGCAAAAAAGGCGATACCAATCAAAGGCCATATTTTACCATCCAAAGAAGGAATGCCAAAATTTCCTTGCAGCAAGATCCAGGCTGCCAATACTAACAATACAATTCCAAATGCTTTCTTTTTCATGTTTTTTACCTCATGTTTCTTAGATTTTCTTTTAGGAGGGACTGGTAATGTCGTGAGACATGAACCTCCTTGTGCGTCTGATAAAAGGAAATGGTGCCCGTTCCTGAAAAGGACTTGTCCACTGAGTAAATCTGACGAATGTTTGCGATAGTCGACTTGGATACTCGGCTAAAATAGCGAGGCAAGATAGACTCCAACTCATAGAGCTTGAGGCGAACCTCATAAGCTTCCTTCTGGTTATGAGCGTAGATCTTGCTCCCTTCTGTTTCAAAGAAGAGAATTTCTGAAAGGTCTAGGTAATATTCACCTGTCCCCTTGTAAAAAGTCAACCTCGGAGCCTTTGACTCTTGCAAGAGCCGTTGCAAATCTGCAATTTCATCTGTCAAAGCAGGGGTCTTGATGACAATTTCAGTCTCCTCTAAATTGCCATCAATCTCAATTCGTAACTTCATCACATCTCCTTTCTGACTCTACTATATCAAAGCTAAGTTAGGAATACAAGGGCAAAAAAGCAAGTGGTCAATTTGAAGCAGTAAGTGGTTGTAGGACTAGCTTAACTTACATGTCAAAATAAGAAGAAAAGGAATCCCCACACCAGACCACAAGCATAGCCAACCAAGACATCCTTGGGATAATGAACACCACCTAGTACTCGGACCAAGGCTAAGACTCCTGAGCAAATAAGCAAGATCGTTCCGATCAAAGTCCAAGCATGGAAACAGGCCATGGAGATGATAGTTGCCGAAAAGACATGGCGACTAGGCATCGACTGTCCCGAACTATCTTTTTCAAGCAGGGGACGGATATCCCAAGTTTCATAAGGCCGCGGGTGGTTGATTTTCTTACGAAAAAGGGACAAGATCACAAAGCCTGATGCAGGAATAAGCACATAAACCCCAACCTGCTGACCAAGTCCTAGTTGCAGGCAAGTGATGACTAGCAAAGTCAGATAGACCAAGGGCATGGCGACTGTCATCAAACGATTGAAATTAAGCAATAGAAATAAAAGGGTGGGATGGCTAGTTAGTTTGGAGCTAAGGTTGCTATACCATTCTTGATAATTTTTCATTAAATTTCTCATTCATTACCTTGTTTTCGTCTACAGGTGAGACGTTTATCTTCTAGTATAGTGCAGAAAAAGAAGGCCGTCAAGCCTTCTTTTGATTTATTCTTCTGCTTCGTCTTCTGTAAATTGACTATTGTACAAGTCAGCGTAGAAGCCACCTTGCGCCATTAGTTCCTCATGATTGCCTTGCTCGATGATATTGCCATCTTTCATGACAAGAATCAAATCGGCATTACGAATAGTTGACAAGCGGTGGGCGATGACAAAGGATGTGCGTCCTTCCATCAAACGGTCCATAGCTTTTTGAATCAACTCCTCTGTACGTGTGTCGACTGAAGATGTCGCTTCATCCAAAATCAAGAGCGGTGCATCTTTGAGAAGGGCACGAGCAATGGTCAAGAGCTGTTTCTGTCCAACAGACAAGGTCACGGTGTCATCCAAAACAGTATCGTAGCCATCTGGCAAAGTCATGATAAAGTGGTGGATTCCCACTGCCTTGCTAGCTTCTATCATTCGTTCATCACTGATGTCTGTCTGATTATAGATCAGGTTCTCTCGAATGGTTCCTTCAAAGAGCCAAGTATCCTGCAAGACCATTGAAAAGGCATCGTGTACTTCCGAACGCTTCATGTCCTTGGTATCGACACCATCGATACGGATACTTCCCTTATCTAGCTCATAGAACTTCATCAAAAGATTGACAATGGTTGTCTTCCCAGCCCCAGTCGGTCCAACAATAGCAACCTTCTGACCTGCATGAGCTGTCGCAGAAAAGTCATGGATAATGGTGCGCTCTGGTGTATATCCAAAGGACACATGATCAAAGACTACTTCCCCTTTCATGTTGCTCAATTGTCTTTCCTTACGAGATTCATCTTGCATCTCTGCTTCAGCTAGAAATTCTAATACACGAGTCATGGCTGCACTCGCTTGTTGCAGGCTCGTAATCCCTTGGGCAATCTGTGACAGAGGTTGGGAGAAGGTCCGTACGTAAACCATAAAGGCTACGATAATCCCTATCGTGATATGCCCTTCTAACGCCAGCGCGGCACCAACGATGATGACTAAGACATAACTAAAGTTCCCAACAAAGAACATGGCTGGCATCATGATACCAGAGATAAACTGAGATTTCCAGATACTGTCATGCAAGTCTTGGTTTAACCCTGCAAATCTCGCTTTGGAGGTGTCCACTGCGTTGTAGCTGGTCACTACATTATGGCCAGAGTACATCTCTTCCACATAACCATTGACGGCTGCTAGATTATTTTGTTGGGCTTTAAAATAACCCTGTGACTTGGCCATGATTACGGAAACCGCCGCAAAACCAACAAGCGTAGAGACCACTGTTACGAGAGCTAAAATCCAGTTCATCCCAAACATGGTCACCAAGACAGCAATCAACAAGAAACTAGCTGAAAGAACTGTCCCTAGACTTTGGTTGAGAGATTGCGCTGCTGTATCCACATCATTGGTCACGCGCGAAAGGGTGTCTCCTTGTGAATGACGGTCAAAATAGCCAAGTGGCAAACGATTGATTTTTTCAGCGATAGCCGTCCGCAAGCGTTTTGAAAAATGTTGGATACTCGTTGAAAATATATAGGCCTGTGTATAATTAAGGATAGCTCCAAACACATATAGGACAACCAAAAATCCAGCAATGTTTGACACAGCTACCAAGTCGATTTCTGTAGCCAAGCCATCTGAAATCAAGTTAGTAATTTCTTTAATCTTAGTTGGACCATAAACGGTAATGATGCTTGAAATGACTGCAGCCACAACTGCTATTAGGAGAGGAAGTTGGAGGCCTGCCATATAAGGTTTGCACTGTTTCCAGACCGAAACTTTTTTATTTTCCATGTTCCAATTCCTCCTTCGATAGTTGTGAGTAGGCAATTTCTTGGTAGACTTCGTTGGTTGCAAGAAGTTCCTTGTGGGTGCCTTGTCCCACGACTTTACCTTGATCCAAAACTAAGATCAGGTCGGCGTCCATAATGGTAGAAATCCGTTGCGCTACGATGAGCTTGGTCATGGATTTTGTTTTCTCAGCTAGCTCTTGGCGAAGGACACGATCTGTCTTGTAGTCCAAGGCTGAGAAAGAGTCATCAAAGATAAGAATCTCTGGCTTACGAGCCAAGGCCCGGGCAATAGCCAAGCGTTGTCTTTGACCTCCTGAGAAGTTGGTCCCACCTTGGGCTACTTCAGAGGACAGACCTGCTTCCTTATCCTCGATAAAGTTCTTAGATTGAGCCAATTCCAAAGCTTGCCACATAGCAGGTTCGCTGAGAGGACTTTCTTTACTCTTACCAAAGTCGAGATTACCCTTAACATCTCCAGAAAAGAGCACAGCTTTTTGTGGGATATAGCCGACCTTATTACGCAAGTCTTCCAAGTTGTAATCTTGCACATCGACACCATCTACTAGGATTTGACCAGATGAGACATCATAAAAACGAGGTATTAGGTTGACTAGAGTAGATTTCCCAGATCCAGTTGATCCGATAAAGGCAACTGTTTGACCTGCTTCGGCTTTAAAAGTAACATGTTCCACAACTGCTTCTGAGTTTTGAGAGTATCGGAAGGTTACATCACGGAATTCCACTTGTCCTTGAACTGAAGAATCTGCAGCCTGTGCTTGACTCGGATTCTTAATAGAAGGATGCAAATCCAAAACTTGGTTGATACGTCCTGCAGAAACCAAGGTCCGAGGAAGAACGATAAAGAGTGCTCCCATGAGAAGGAAGCCCATCACGACCTGCATAGCATAGGACATGAAGACTACCATATCACTAAAGAGTGGCAGACGTTCTGTCAAACTTGCATCGTTGATGATATAGGCACCAATCCAGTAAATGGCTAAACTCAATCCACTGGAAATCGCCATCATGATCGGGTTCATAATGGCCATCAATCGATTGACAAAGAGATTGAGACGTGTTACCTCATCGTTAGCTGCTTCAAATTTCTTACCTTGGTAATCCTCGGCATTGTATGCGCGAACAACTCGAATCCCAGTCAAACTTTCACGAGTGATACTATTGAGTTTATCTGTCAATTTTTGGATGACAGATTGTTTAGGAAAAGCCAGAGTCATAAGAACGGTGGTCATCAAGACATTCACAATAACAGCCACAAGGACCGCCCAGAGCCAGTATTCCGATTTCCCAAGGATTTTTCCAATGGCCCAGATAGCCATAATTGGCCCACGAGTAACCACTTGCAAGCCCATGGTAAAGAGCATCTGTACCTGGGTAATATCATTGGTCGTCCGAGTCAAAAGACTTGGGATTGAAAAGCGCTTGATCTCTGTCTGCGAAAAATCTAAAACACGATGAAATACGTCTCTACGTAGATGGGTTGTATAGGATGCTGCAACGCGAGCGGCAAAGAAACCAACCATAACAGATGAAAAGAAAGCCAATAAAGACAAACCAATCATCTTCGCAGCTGGTGACCAGAGTGCATCCATCTGTGTCCCTGACGTTCCCAGTAATTCTGTAATTTGCGAAATGTAGGTCGGTACCTCTAACTCTAGATAGACCGAGAAACAAGTGAACAGAATCGTAAGGACGATCATTCCCCACTCTTTTCCTGTAATACGTTTAGCGAGTTTCTTCATTCTCTCCTCCTATCTTCTCAACATTTTCTTGCAATTGCCCGAGTACCTTTTCAAAGATTGCCAAGTCTGACTTTGAAACCCCCTCTAGCAGACTCTGATCGATCCGATCAAAAAAAGCTTTAACTTTTTGCATCTGCGAACGCGATTTCTCCGTCAGGCGAACAAATTTTGCCCGCTTATCGCTGGGGCTCGCCTCTAACTCGACCAAACCATTTTGTACCATGCGCTTGACTAGATTACTCGCCACAGATTTGGTAATATTGAGTTCCTGCTCGATATCCTTAATCAAGACCAGTTCCTCTTTTTGTTCACAATGATCTAAAAAACGCAGAACCTGCCCTTGCGGTCCACCCATAAATTCAATGCCACATCGCTTGGCTTCTTTCTGTACCATCAGATGAACCTGGTGCCCAAAACGTTTGAACATTAACATCGGCTTGTCCATGATTGCTCCTTTCTTACGATAAATATAGTTCTCTGGAGAACTAATTAAGTTACCATGAGAACTATTTTATCATTTTCAGAAAAGATGTCAAGAAAAAAGTTTCTATGAGAACTATCTTGGTCAGAATTGACATTAGCAGATATTTTCTCTATAATAAGCACTAACTACTGTGGATTGATATCCATTCACTCGATGAAGGGAGAAAACTTTCAAATGAAACCAGAAGAACAAAAAGTTTTAGGGATTTTGGCAACCATTTTTGGAGCCATCGCACTTTTAGGATCTTGGATACCATTTATTAACTATCTGTCATTTTTCATCGCCATCGTCGCTTTAATCCTAGGGATTATCGGCCTTATCGTTAACCTCAAAAAACGAAAAACAATGGCCATTATCGGAACAGCTCTATCAATTGCTTCTATTGTCCTTTTCTTTACAACCCAGATACTGTACGCTAATATCTACAAAGATTTTGCCAAGGAATTTAACCGCTCCTACAGAGAGGCCAGTGCCTCAATGGAACGCGAAGAAGAAAGTGACTTGACAGATGATAGCAGTGATTTCATCCCTGAAGAGGAGGAAGAGGATTCCTTCACTTGGACCCAAAAAGAGTTTGACGACTTAATCGAAGGTGACCTTGACAACAAAGGAAAAGGTGGCACCAACTACAAGGATATTATCAAAAAACACGGACTACCAGACTCCGAGTTTGACTCCACTATTGGGGGTTACAATACGAGAAAAATCACCTATATCTCTATTGGAGACAAGATTAAGACTGTTACCCTAACTTTTGCAAAAGATGACAATGGGCAACTCTTGCTCGTCCAAAAACATGCAGTCGGTCTAGGTCTAGGAAAAAGCAAGCAACAAAATGATTCTGAAAGCAGAGTCTAAGTTTCAATATAAAAAGCGAACAGCTAGTAGGTCTGTTCGCTTTTTATATTAGAATCCATCTACATTGGTATAGATCTTTTGGACATCTTCGTCGTCTTCAAGGACGCTGTATAGTTTTTCAAAGGTTTCAAGGTCATCGCCTGACAATTCCACTTCTGACTGAGGAATCATCTCAAGTTCTGTCACTTGGAATTCTTCGATACCTGACTCACGAAGGGCAACGATAGCCTTGTGAAGGTCAGTTGGAGCTGTATAAACAGTGATTGTTCCCTCTTCTGCTTCTACATCATCCACATCCACATCTGCTTCTAGCAAGAGTTCAAAGATAGCATCAGCATCATCACCTGCAAATACGATAACACCTTTGTTGTCAAAGAGGTAAGATACTGAACCTGAAGCTCCCATGTTTCCGCCGTTTTTACCAAAGGCTGCACGGACATTGGCCGCGGTACGGTTGACGTTTGACGTCAAGGTATCCACAATCAACATAGAACCATTTGGTCCAAAACCTTCGTAACGTCCTTCTGTAAAGGTTTCGTCTGTGTTTCCTTTTGCTTTATCAATCGCTTTATCGATAACGTGTTTTGGCACTTGGGCTTGTTTCGCACGGTCGATAACGAATTTCAAAGCAGTGTTTGATTCTGGGTCTGGATCACCTTTTTTAGCTGCTACATAGATTTCTACACCAAATTTTGCATATACTTTAGAGTTAGCTCCATCTTTAGCCGTTTTCTTGGCTACGATATTGGCCCATTTACGTCCCATTAGGAATCTCCTTTTTTCACATTTTAATCTTTCTTATTATAACACAAGTTTTTTCGATTTTCACTAGAGGAAATGGATTTTATTCAGCAAATCCAGCTAGGATTGTCCTTTGACTGCCAAGATTGCCTTGCCTTCTTTTATCAGGGGATGGCGGAAAAGTGAAAAGTACAGTTGGGTGGTCATGGCAACCCAGATAAGGGGTTCACAAAGGATAACTCCCCTATAGCCTGCCCAAGGGATAATCAAAACTACAAAAACAATTTTCCCGATTAGTTCTATAAAGCTGGAAACTAGAGGAAGGACTTTCTGCCCCAATCCCTGCAAGCAATTCCGATAAATCAGCAAAAGGCTCAAAATCGGATAAAAGACTGAACTGATTTGCAGGTAAAGACTACCATTTTCTACCAAGTATCCATCCGTCGAACTGGCCAAGAAGGAAACCAAGCTAGGACTGGCAAAAAAGAGGAAAATACAAATAAAACCTGCCCAGAACATGCTCAAACGACTCCCAACACCAAGGCCTTGAACTATGCGGTCTGGTCGCTTGGCCCCGAGATTTTGAGAGGCAAAGGTCGTCATAGCAGAAGAAATAGCCGTCATCGGAAGCAGAGCAAAAGCCATAATGCGTCTAGCTGCTGTTTGAGCACTAATAATCACAGCTCCAAAAGTATTGACAGAAGACTGTAAAATCACACTACCTATGGACACAATGGAACTCATCAAACCCATAGCCAAACCTTGCTCCAAGAGATCCGCATACAAGGCCTTGTTCCATTTAAAATGCTTGAGTTGAGGAAGTAGTTCTGGAACACTCTTACGGATATAGTAAAAACAGAGAACCGCTGACAATCCTTGCGAAATAATGGTAGCAAGTCCCGCAGATTGAACACCCAGTTGCAGTTGCGTAATAAAATAGAGATCGAGAATCACATTGACCAGAGCAGAGAAAATCAGAAAACCAAGCGCAGCCAGACTGTCACCAATAGACCGCAACAAGCCAGCAAAGAGATTATAGGCAAAACTAACTCCGACACAGGTCACAATCATGGAAATATATTGATAGGACTGGGGAAGTATTTCTGCAGGGGTATCTAAATATTGCAAGAGTGGATACAGGCCGACAAAGCCCATCAACATAACAAAAACACTGAGAAACCCTCCTAAAATCCAGGTTGTAGCAACCGCTTCCTTGATTTTGGTGAAATTACGAGCCCCATAATAGCGGGCAATGACGATCCCCATGCCATTTCCAACACCAAGCGTAAAGCCTATAATCAAGTCAAAAATGGCTGTAGTAGCTCCTACTGCAGCCAAGGATTCTTGGCCAAGAAATCGCCCAACAATCAAGACATCAGCTGTATTATAAAGCTGTTGGAAAATATTTGACAGCAAGATTGGAAAGGCAAAGCTTAACAGCGCAGGAAGAATAGGACCATGTATCAAGTCCACGGATCGTTTCTTATTCATAAAGCTATTATATCAGCTTTCTAAAGGAGCGACAAGGCTCTGTTACTAAGTTTGCAATCAATTGCTTACAGAGAGACAATTTGCTATAATCAAGAAAAGGAGTTCATTTATGAGTTTGACCAGTCAATTAATTACCGATGTATTTCCTGATCTGGATAAGGTTGAAAAGCTAAACAAAGAAGCTTTTCCCGAGGAAGAACGAGTCCCTCTGTCTGAGTTCTTGCGCTATCAGGACCGAGAAGACGCTCACTTTTTTGCCTTTTATAACCAAGAAGAGTTTGTCGGCTTTGCTTTTGCCATCTCCAATCCAAAGGCCTTCTATATCAGTTTTTTTGCCATCATGCCCCACCTGAGAAGCCACGGGTATGGAAAGGAAATCATCGAAAAGCTGACTGATTTTTACCAGCGAACCATGTTACTCGAAGTCGAGCGATTGGATGAAGAATGCGATAACTTGGAGCAAAGGAAGGCTAGAATGGACTTCTATCGACAAAATGGCTTTAAAACAGCCAACGCTTTCCTTGAGTACGATGGTTTGAGTTTTGAAATCCTCTATCGTGGCGACTATTTTGACGAAGAAGCCTATCGCGACATCTTCCAAAAGTTACAAAATGAACATTATTTTGACTTTCATATAGAGTATCGTCGTTTTAGTGACCATTAAACAAGACTTATCCATCCGGTGAAGAACCTCTCTTTTTCGATAGAAACTACATATAAAAATGCATGTAATCTACGATTACATGCATTTTTTATTTTCAACTGATCAGAATAAACTTTTATTCTCTCTATGGCTTAAGCTTCTGCATTGCCTTCTGGAAGAAGGAAGTAGAGAACAGCATAAGCTAAGATTCCAGAACCACCAAGTAGGGTGAAGATGATCCAAAGTGCACGAACAAGTGTGTGGTCCATGTTAAAGTAGTCACCGATACCTGCACAAACTCCAGCAATCTTTTTGTCTTGTACATTACGAACAAGGCGTTTTTCCATTATAGTAGTCTTCTTTTTATAGAATGATTTAATTTTATCATCAAATTAAAAAAATTGCAACAGTTTTTTTAATTTTTTTGATTAAATACTCTTTTATTACGCTTTTGAAGCTTATGGAGAATTAATAATTAAACATAAAAAGCAGAGAAAGACTTCTCCGCTTTTATTTTTAATCTTCAATTTCGATTTCAAGTCCGTCGCCTAGGTCAAGCGTTACTTCTTGGTTAGGTGCTAGATCTTCTGCGCCAGAGATAGGAGTTGTCCCTTCTTCATCCTCAATCAAGCCATATTGAACACGGACTTGGTGGTCAATGGCATCAAAGATTTCTGGGTGATCCGCCAAGTATTTCTTAGCATTTTCAGATCCTTGTCCGATTTTTTCACCCTTGTAAGAGTACCATGCTCCCGCTTTTTGGATGATATCGAGATCACTTGCGATCTTCAAGAGCTCACCAGTTTTAGAAATCCCTTCTCCGTACATGATTTCAACAAAGGCTTCCTTAAATGGTGGAGCCACCTTGTTTTTCACGACCTTGATCTTGGTTTCCTTACCGACATTGGTATCTTTCTGGTCACCAGTTCCCTTGATTTGTGTGCTTCCACGAACATCCAAACGGACTGAAGCGTAGAATTTCAAAGCACGTCCACCAGGTGTTGTTTCTGGATTTCCAAACATGACCCCAACTTTTTCACGCAATTGGTTGATAAAGATGGCAATCGTTTTGGTCTTATTGATAGAAGCTCCAAGTTTACGCATGGCTTGACTCATCATACGAGCCTGCAAACCAACGTGGCTGTCTCCAATGTCCCCATCGATTTCTGCACGAGGTACAAGGGCTGCAACCGAGTCGATAACGACGAGGTCAACGGCACCTGAGTCAATCAATTTCCCTGCAATTTCAAGACCTTGCTCACCTGAGTCTGGTTGTGACAAGAGCAATTCGTCAATATTCACACCAAGGGCTGCAGCATAGGCTGGGTCAAGAGCATGTTCCGCATCGATAAAGGCTGCAATACCACCTTCTTTCTGTGCTTGCGCAACAGCGTGAAGGGCAACCGTTGTCTTACCAGATGATTCTGGTCCATAGATTTCGATGATACGTCCTTTAGGATAACCACCTGAACCAAGAGCAATGTCCAGAGCCAATGAGCCTGAGCTCATCACTTGAACTTTTTGCTCCGCGCGCTCACCCAAGCGCATGATTGAGCCTTTACCAAAGTCTTTTTCGATCAATTTAAGAGCATCGTTCAATGCTTTTTCACGGTCTGCTCCAAATTTTTTCCCAATTTCATCTAATTTTTTTGTTGGTTTTTTCGCCATTTTGTTCTCCTATATTCTACTGGTCCTTAGACCTATCTTTCATTATACCAAAATTTAGTCACTTAATAAAGCCTTGCGAACTAGGTTAAAGGCATGCATGACCGCAATATGTCGGACATCTGCTCGACTCCGTCCTGCGATATTAGCCTTGATCACCTCTGTCCCTTTGGCATGTGCCAGTCCAATAAAAACTGTACCAGCTGGATGACCCTCTAGGCTATCTGGCCCAGCTACACCTGTCAGACTGACTCCATAATCAGACTGAGTCTTGATCCGTGCCTGCTCTGCCATTTTTCGAGCCGTAAACTCAGAAACAACCCCGTGTTCTTTTAGCTCTTGCTCGGAAATATCCAACATCTTGGACTTTTCTTCTAGGCTGTAAGTGACAAAACCGCCATTAAAGATTGCTGAAACGCCCGAAAAGTCTGCTAATGTCGCTTGAAAGAGACCTGCCGTCAAGCTTTCTGCCGCAGTAATGCTTTTCTGTCTCTTCTTTAGCTCTTCTACAACGACACTTGCGAGGCTGGTTTCTTCCCCATATCCGTAACAGATGTCTCGTAAAGAAATTCCCTCGAAAGTTTGGCGACTCAAGATTTGATTTTCTAAGATATCCAGCGCTTGATCAGCCTTTTCTTGACTAACTGCTTTTGTAGACAAGCGCAAGGTCACTTCTCCTGTTTTGGCATACGGCGCCAAAGTCGGATCGGTTTGATGGTCAATCAAATCCGCCAAAATGGTCACCAACTGACTCTCCCCAATTCCAAAGAAACGGAGCACACGTGAGTATAACTTGGTACCAGTCATTAACTTAGGTAAGAGTTGATTTAAGACCATAGGTTTCAATTCACTAGGTGGTCCCGGGAGGACCACGTAGGTCACGCCATCCACTTCCGACACCCCTCCTACTGCTAAACCTGTCTCATTTGGCAGTGGAGTCGCCCCTTCTACAATTTGGGCTTGGCGCTCATTATTCGGTGTCCGAGCATAGTCAGGTCTATGAGCAAAGAAAATATCCAGTTTCTCTTGCGCTTGAGGGTCAAACACTAGATCTTTTCCTAAAAATTTTGCCAGGGTTTGTTTGGTCAAATCATCCTCAGTTGGTCCCAAGCCCCCTGTCAAAATCACAAGATTACTACGTTGGCTCGCAATCTCCAGCAAGGACAAAAGACGAGCTTCATTATCTCCAACAGCAGTTTGGAAATAGACATCTACCCCGATTTCGGCTAGTTTCTCTGATAAAAACTGAGCATTGGTATTGACAATCTGCCCTGTTAAAATTTCTGTTCCGACAGCAATAATTTCTGCTTTCATGTTTCCTCCTACTTATCTATTCGAATTTTTTTGAAAAAATCGCAGGAAATTTCCCACGATTTGATTCTTTTCTTATTCTGCTTCTTCGTTTGAAGCGTTCGTACTGGTTGAAGGTGCTGTCCGACCAAAGGCTGTTTCGTACAGTACCGCATTGGTTTCCAATTCTGTCACTGGCTCTTTACCTAGCGAACTACGCAAGAGATTTTGCATTTCGAGCATATGTTCTGAAGTGACAATCTGATAAGAAATTCCCTGTAGCTCAGCATCTTCCCCACGCAATTGATGCGTTTCGATATTCTTGAAGGAATCTTGATAGCCGAGCAATTGTGGAATGCTCTTAGCTGACAAGTCCACATTGGTCTGCATGTTATCACTCAAAGCTTTGAGGATACCTTGATAATGACTCACACTGTTTAGGCTCAAAACCTTCTCAACGATCTTTTGAATAACTTCACGTTGACGTTTTTGACGACCATAGTCTCCCTCTGGGTCTTGGTAACGCATCCGTGAATACACCAGAGCTTCCTCCCCATTCAAGGTTTGTTCTCCAACACCGATAGAAATCTTATTAAACTCCTCTTGGTCAGCAATCGAAATTGGGAAACCGAGTGTATTGTTGACGGTAATTCCACCAACCGCATCCACCAATTGTTGAAGCCCCTGCATGTTAACCATCACATAGCGGTCAATGTGGATATTCATCATCTTTTGAATAGTAGAAATTGCAAGTTCCGCACCACCATTAGCATAGGCCGCATTGAGTTTGGCTTCCTGAACTTGACCGTTTCCAGTCTCAATCTTGGTCAAAATATCCCGTTCCAAACTCATCATTGTGGTTTTCTTTGTTTTGGGATTAACCGTCAGGAGAATCATGGAATCACTATTTCCCGCCCACGGGTCTGTACGTTCCACATTTCCCGTATCTACCCCCATCAAGAGGATGGTCAGAGGCTCCGTCGCTTCGATAACGTTGGTTTCTTCCCCGATTTTTTTGTAAGTCTTTTTACTTAGGGTTTCTGTTCCCTGTTGGTAGATGGTATAGCCATAAACCGCTACACCTAAAACTGTTACTGCTAGGAAACCTAGCACCATTCCAATTAATTTTTTAATCATCTCGTTATTCATTTATCAGCTTGCCCATAAGACAAACATCTAAAAATATCCCTTCTGCTAAATAGGCTCCTCTTTCTTGTAAGCCTTCTGTGATAAATCCCATTTTTGAGTAGAGGTGGATCGCAGCCTCGTTTCGTTTTTGTACACTGAGTTGCAAACGGCACAAGACACCACTGGATTTAGCCCACTCGATGCCTTCTTCTAGAAGTATAGTCGCCAAGCCTTGGTTCCAGAATTTCTTGCGAACTGCTAGAAAAACATCACCGATATGTCGAACTCTTAAATGTTGGTCCGCTGTGATATTTAAGACTCCTGCAATCTCATCATTCAGTAAGGCGAGGAGAGTAATTTGATTCTCTGATGCAGCTTGTTTTTCGATAAAAAGAGCCATTTCAGAGGCTGTCATCATGATGCCATTTTCATCCAAGCTGGTAAAATCTGTCTCTTGACCGACACAATCTAAAAATGCAATTAAGGCTGTAGCATCTGAAATCTCTGCCTCACGAATACACAACTCATACTCCATCTTGAAGCTCCTTGATGAGTTGTTCAGCCCGAGAGCCATGAGCCGTAAAATGAAGACAACGCCCCTCAGCTTCTTTCAAAATTTCCAACTCCAAGTAAGAATCTGGTAAATCTTCACCCAAAAGATGCCCCCACTCAATAACAGTCACACCACCACCGAAGAGAAACTCATCCAAGTCAATAGAATCAGCATCACCTTCGATACGGTAGACATCCAAGTGGTAAAGTGGCAAACGTCCTTCGTACTCTCTGACAATGGTATAGGTTGGACTTTTAATCATTTGACGGATATCCAAGCCCTTAGCAAGGCCTTTTGTAAAGGTTGTTTTACCCGCTCCCAACTCTCCAGTCAAGATCAGAACATCGTCTTTTTGAAGCAAATGACCTAATCTTTCTCCGAGAGCTAGAAGCTCTTCTTCATTTTTTGTGTGCATGCTACTATTATACCAAAAAGTTTTCTTTTGTGTGAATTTTCTTTATGGACTTACTATAACAATTTTGAAAAATTCTCCTCCACTTAAAAGAATACAACTATTGAAAAAACAAACAGGATATCCCGAATCAGGTGTCCATAAAAGGAGATTTCCCTTTGGATACATTTGGGAAAAAGGAAACGTGCGCATAGAAAACCAACACTGATATAAAGGAGAATCGAGGAAATCACTAAGGGATTCCTCAAGAAAACCATCGTAGCTAGAACGGAAATGACGACTGTTTTCTTTTTATTTAGGTGATTTTCTATATCGCGAAAAATTTTATCAAAAGGTAAGAAAATCAATAGATCTACTCCTAGCAAAAAAAAGAAGGAGGGTAAAAAGAGGTCAACCAATTCCTGCTGCAATTTGCTAGTGGTTTGGATGCTTTCTGAGAGAACCAGACAGGTTGCCAGAAGATTGACTACTAAAAGGAGGCAATAAACCAGACTCACTTTCTTTTGAACATGTAAAATACTATGTCTAGACTGGTCTGCTGTATGGAAATAATTTATCCCAGCGCACAAAACAGAAATTCCTACTATTAAAATTAAAAAATAAGCATTGGTCTGTTTTAAAGATAAAAAGGATTCTTTCCATAATAGACAACTACTAAAACTAATCTGGATGACTGCAATCAGTAACAATAGGCGAATTGATTTTACCATTTCTTTTCCCTCCCTATATGGGATTATACCTTGTGAGGAGTTTGAAATGATCGTTACCGCCTCAAGTGTCCTTTTTTTGTGCTCAACTGACCAAAAAACAGCTCTGTTGTGCACAGAACTGTTCTTTTACCAGTCTAATCCTTAAACCAGAGAGCAATTTCACGTTTTGCAGAAGCTTCCGAATCGGAGCCGTGAACTACATTTTGAATGGCTTGATTGTCTCCTGCCGCCTTAGCAAAATCTCCCCGGATAGTTCCTGGCAGTGCTTCTTCTGGACGAGTAGCCCCCATCATGGTCCGCCAAGTTTCAATCACTTTCGGACCTGATAGAATGCCCACCACTACTGGTCCTGAGGTCATAAACTGACGAATAGGAGGATAAAAACTTTTTTCAACCAAGTCTTGATAGTGCTGGTCAATCAAATCTTCTGAAACTGCTGAACGCAACTCTAATTTTTCGATTTTGAAACCACGCTCCTCAATTCTTTTCAGAACCTGACCAACCAGCCCTCTTTTCACACCATCTGGCTTAATGATAAAAAATGTTTGTTCCATACGGACACCTCCTTGGCATTTTAGTTCTTCTATTCTACCATACTTTATGAAAAAGTGGGAAAATTTTCTGAAATAAAGCAAAGAGAACCCAAAGGTTCTCTTGTTTGCTTTTATTCTACTGTTTCTTCAACTTGGATTTCCACAACTTCCTCTACAGGAGCAAGTTCTGCCTCTTCTTGTTCTGGAGCCAGATATTCTGCTTCATTGATAGCTTGTGGTTCAAGGTTACGGTAGCGAGCCATACCAGTACCTGCTGGGATGATCTTACCGATGATAACATTTTCCTTGAGTCCAAGGAGATGATCTTTCTTACCACGGATGGCTGCGTCTGTAAGGACACGAGTTGTTTCCTGGAAGGAAGCCGCTGACAAGAAACTGTTGGTTTCAAGTGAGGCTTTGGTGATTCCCATAAGAACTGGGCGACCAGTCGCTGGAACTCCACCTGCGATAAGAACATCCTTGTTGGCATCTGTAAAGTCGTTGATGTCCATGAGAGTACCCATAAGAAGATCTGTGTCACCTGGATCCATGACACGAACTTTACGGATCATTTGACGAACCATTACCTCGATGTGTTTGTCACCGATTTCTACCCCTTGGCTACGGTAAACTTTTTGTACTTCACCGAGAAGGTAAGTTTCAACTGACAAGACATCACGAACAGCAAGGAGACGTTTTGGTTGGATAGAACCTTCTGTCAATGCTGCACCGCGAGAGACTTGGTCTCCAACTTCGACACGCATACGTGCTGTAAATGGAACCACGTACTCACCTTCGCCAGTTTCACCCTTAACGAAGACTTTTTTAGTACGAGTTGACGCGTCTTCTTCGATAGCTGTAACTTGTCCTTTGACTTCTGTGATGACCGCTTCCCCTTTCGGATTGCGGGCTTCAAAGATTTCTTGGACACGAGGAAGACCCTGAGTGATATCGGTATTTGAGGCAACCCCACCCGTGTGGAAGGTACGCATTGTAAGCTGTGTACCAGGTTCCCCGATAGATTGGGCAGCGATTGTACCAACTGCTTCACCAACTTCAACCGCATCACCAGTCGCCAAGTTGATACCGTAACAGTGACGGCAGACACCATGACGAGTGTTACATGTAAATACAGAGCGGATAGTAACTTCTTCCACACCAGCATTAACAATTTCACGCGCCTTGTCTTCTGTAATCAACTCATTTGGACCGATGATCACTGCACCAGTTTCTGGATGTTTAACAGTTTTCTTAGTGTAACGACCATTGAGACGTTCTTCGAGAGACTCGATCATCTCTTTTCCTTCTGCGATAGAACGGATCAAGAGACCACGGTCTGTTCCACAGTCGTCCTCACGGATGATAACGTCTTGGGCAACGTCAACCAAACGACGAGTCAAGTAACCTGAGTCGGCTGTCTTAAGGGCCGTATCGGTCATACCTTTACGGGCACCGTGAGTTGAGAAGAACATTTCGAGTACTGACAAACCTTCGCGGAAGTTTGAAAGGATTGGCAATTCCATGATACGTCCGTTCGGAGCGGCCATCAGACCACGCATACCGGCAAGCTGTGAGAAGTTTGAGATGTTACCACGGGCTCCAGAGTCCATCATCATAACGATTGGGTTCTTAGGATCTTGGTTGGCAACCAAACGTTTCTCCAATTTTTCACGGGCTGCACGCCATTCAGCTGTAACAGCGTTGTAGCGCTCGTCGTCTGTGATCATACCACGACGGAATTGTTTGGTGATTTGTTCTACACGTTTGTGTGATTCTTCGATGATTTCAGCCTTGTCTTCAACAACTGGGATATCGGCAATACCCACTGTCAAACCTGCAAGAGTTGAGTGGTGGTAACCGAGGTTCTTCATGCGGTCAAGTAGGGCAGAAGTTTCTGTCGTACGGAAACGTTTGAAGATTTCAGCGATGATATTCCCAAGATTTTTCTTCTTGAATGGAGGGTTGAGTTCAAGATTGCTGATTGCTTCCTTGATATCTCCACCAAGCGGCAAGAAGTATTTAGCTGGAACACCTTCTGTTAAGTTAGCATTTGTTGGTTCTTGCAAGTAAGGCAGACCCTCTGGCATGATGTCGTTGAAGAGGATTTTACCAACTGTTGTCAGCAAGACCTTGTGTTTTTGTTCTTCAGTCCAAGGTTTGTTGAGGCTATCTGTCGCGATACCAACACGTGAATGGAGGTGAACATAACCATTGCGGTAAGCCATAACCGCTTCGTCACGGTCTTTGAAGACCATTCCTTCACCTTCACGACCAGCTTCTTCCATGGTCAAGTAGTAGTTACCCAAAACCATGTCCTGAGATGGAGTAACAACTGGTTTACCATCTTTCGGGTTCAAGATGTGCTCAGCAGCCAACATCAAGATACGAGCTTCTGCTTGGGCTTCTTCTGAAAGCGGTACGTGGATGGCCATTTGGTCCCCGTCAAAGTCGGCATTGTAGGCTTCACAGACAAGCGGGTGCAAGCGAAGGGCCTTACCATCAATCAAGACTGGCTCGAAGGCTTGGATACCCAAACGGTGAAGGGTCGGTGCGCGGTTCAAAAGTACTGGGTGTTCTTTGATAACTTCTTCGAGGATATCCCAGATACGTTCATCTCCACGTTCTACCAAGCGTTTAGCTGCTTTAACGTTTTGCACGATATCACGAGCTACGATTTCACGCATGACGAATGGTTTAAAGAGCTCAATTGCCATTTCACGTGGCACACCACATTGGTACATCTTAAGAGTTGGACCAACGGCGATAACGGAACGTCCTGAGAAGTCAACACGTTTACCGAGCAAGTTTTGACGGAAGCGTCCTTGTTTCCCTTTAAGCATGTGGCTCAATGATTTCAGTGGACGGCTACCTGGTCCTGTGATTGGACGACCACGACGACCATTATCAATCAAAGCGTCAACCGCTTCTTGAAGCATACGCTTCTCATTTTGAACGATGATACCTGGTGCGTTCAACTCAAGCAAACGAGCCAAACGGTTGTTACGGTTAATAACACGGCGGTAAAGGTCGTTCAAGTCAGATGAGGCAAAACGGCCACCATCCAACTGCAACATTGGACGAAGATCTGGTGGAATAACTGGGAGGATGTTGAGAATCATCCATTCAGGTTTATTTCCAGACTTGTAAAAGGCATCCAAAACATCCAAACGGCGGATGGCTTTGACACGTTTTTGTCCAGTAGCTGTTTTCAACTCTTCTTTGAGTTCGGCAATTTCTTTTTCAAGATCTACTTGTTTCAAAAGGTCTTGGATGGCTTCGGCACCCATCTTGGCAACGAATGATCCATAACCGTACTCACGCAAGCGCTCACGGTATTCGCGCTCTGTCATGATAGACTTGTGCTCAAGTGGTGTATCCTTAGGATCAATCACCACATAAGCCGCAAAGTAGATCACTTCCTCGAGGGCACGAGGACTCATATCAAGGGTCAAGCCCATACGGCTTGGAATCCCCTTGAAATACCAGATGTGAGATACAGGAGCTTTCAACTCGATGTGCCCCATACGCTCACGACGAACTTTCGTACGCGTTACTTCAACCCCACAGCGGTCACAAACAATTCCTCTGTAGCGAATGCGTTTGTACTTACCACAAGCACATTCCCAGTCTTTTGTAGGACCAAAGATGACTTCGTCAAAGAGTCCTTCACGTTCTGGTTTCAAGGTACGGTAATTGATTGTTTCAGGTTTTTTGACTTCTCCATAAGACCATGAACGGACTTTGCTTGGAGAAGCTAGGGTGATTTGCATACTTTTAAAACGATTTACATCAACCACTATTTCTTCCCTTTCTATTCTAAGTGAACTGCCTATTCTTGTTCAGCAGCTTCTTCTGTTGCTTCCGCTTTTGTTGCTTTCTCAGCTTCTTCAGCTTCAAAGGCTGCTTTAGCCTCTTGGGCTGCTTTTTCGCGGGCTTTTTCAAGGTCATCTACGTGGATGACATCTTCGTCCATTCCTTCATCCAAGTCGCGAAGTTCCACTTCTTGGTCATCTTCGTCAAGGACACGCATGTCAAGACCAAGAGATTGCAATTCTTTGACAAGAACTCGGAAGGATTCTGGAACACCTGGTTTTGGAATTGGTTTTCCTTTTGTAATGGCTTCATAAGCTTTCAAACGTCCGTTGATATCGTCAGACTTGTAGGTCAAGATTTCTTGAAGGACATTTGACGCACCGTAGGCTTCAAGAGCCCAAACCTCCATCTCACCGAAACGTTGTCCACCAAACTGAGCTTTACCTCCGAGTGGCTGTTGAGTAACGGTTGAGTAAGGTCCGACTGAACGCGCGTGCAATTTATCGTCAACCATGTGGTGGAGTTTGATCATGTACATGACACCAACTGATACACGATTGTCAAATGGCTCACCTGTACGTCCATCGTAAAGGATTGTCTTGGCATCGCTATCCATCCCTGCTTCTTTGACAGTGTCCCAAAGGTCTTCAGAACTTGCTCCGTCAAAGACTGGTGTTGCGATGTGGATACCAAGAGTACGAGCTGCCATACCAAGGTGGAGTTCCATAACCTGACCGATATTCATACGTGATGGCACCCCAAGTGGGTTCAACATGATATCGACTGGAGTTCCATCTGGAAGGTAAGGCATGTCTTCTACAGGAACGATACGAGAGACAACCCCTTTGTTTCCGTGACGTCCGGCCATCTTATCTCCGACCTTGATCTTACGTTTTTGAGCGATGTAGACGCGAACCAGCATGTTAACACCTGATTGCAACTCATCTCCATTTGCACGTGTAAAGATTTTAACATCACGAACAACACCATCGGCACCGTGTGGTACACGAAGCGAGGTATCACGTACTTCACGAGACTTGTCTCCGAAGATAGCGTGCAAGAGACGTTCTTCGGCTGAGAGGTCTTTCTCACCTTTAGGTGTGACTTTACCTACAAGAATATCTCCTTCTTTAACCTCAGCACCGATACGGATAATCCCCATTTCGTCAAGGTCTTTAAGAGCATCTTCACCAACGTTTGGAATTTCACGAGTAATTTCTTCAGGCCCAAGCTTTGTATCGCGCGTTTCTGATTCATATTCTTCGAGGTGGACAGATGTGTAGACATCGTCTTTGACCAAGCGTTCGCTCATGATAACGGCATCCTCGAAGTTGTAACCTTCCCATGTCATGTAGGCAACGATTGGATTTTGTCCAAGCGCCATTTCCCCTTTTTCCATAGAAGGTCCGTCAGCGATAAAGTCGCCTTTTTCAACGACATCGCCAACTTTAACGAGAGTGCGTTGGTTGTAGGCAGTACCTGAGTTTGAACGACGGAATTTTTGGATGTGGTAAACATCTAGTGAACCATCTTCACGACGAACTTCTACCTTGTCAGCATCTGCGTAAGTAACTTTACCATCATACTGAGCAATAACAGCAGCACCAGAGTCATGAGCTGCTTGGTATTCCATACCAGTACCAACGTAAGGAGCTTTTGGATCAATCAAAGGCACAGCCTGACGTTGCATGTTGGCACCCATGAGAGCACGGTTGGAGTCATCGTTTTCCAAGAAAGGAATACATGCAGTCGCAACGGCAACTACCTGTTTTGGTGATACGTCCATGTAGTCAACAACATTAGCTGGATACTCCTGGTTGACCCCTTGATGACGTCCCATGACAACTTTCTCAGCAAAGGTACCGTCCTCGTTAAGACGAGAGTTAGCCTGCGCTACAGTAAATTCATCTTCTTCATCGGCTGTCAACCAAACGATTTCGTTTGTGACTACACCAGTTTCACGGTCAACCTTACGGTATGGTGTTTGAACAAAACCATACTTGTTCAAGTGCCCGTAAGATGACAAGTTATTGATCAAACCGATGTTAGGTCCTTCAGGTGTCTCGATTGGACACATACGACCATAGTGAGTATAGTGCACGTCACGGACTTCATATCCAGCACGGTCACGAGTCAAACCACCAGGTCCCAAGGCTGACAAACGACGTTTGTGAGACAACTCAGAAAGCGGGTTGTGTTGGTCCATGAACTGTGACAACTGTGATGAACCAAAGAATTCTTTAACCGCAGCTGTTACAGGACGGATGTTGATAATTTGTTGCGGTGTCAAAACTTCATTGTCCTGAACAGACATACGTTCACGGACATTACGTTCCATACGAGAAAGTCCAAGACGTACTTGGTTAGCAAGCAATTCACCAACTGCACGGATACGACGGTTCCCAAGGTGGTCGATATCATCCACACGTCCGATACCTTCTGCCAAGTTAAGGAAGTAGCTCATCTCTGCAAGGATATCCGCAGGAGTTACAACACGAACCTTGTCGTCTGGATTGGCATTTCCGATGATGGTTACAACACGGTCTGAGTCTGTTGGGGCAACAACCTTGAATTTTTGAAGGACAACTGGTTCTGTCAGAACAGCTGCATCGTTTGGAATATAAACGATCTTGTTCAAGTCGCCATCCAAATGACTCTCGATACTTTCAATCACGCTACGAGTCATAACGGTACCAGCTTCTACCAAGATTTCACCAGTTTCAGGGTCTACCAATGGCTCCGCAATGGTTTGGTTGAGCAAGCGTGTTTTAACGTTGAGTTTTTTATTGATCTTGTAACGACCAACAGCTGCCAAATCGTAGCGACGTGGATCAAAGAAACGTGCTACAAGCAAGCTACGTGAGCTTTCAGCAGTCTTAGGTTCACCTGGACGAAGGCGTTCGTAGATTTCTTTCAAGGCTTCGTCTGTACGAGAGTCCATTGGATTCTTGTGAATATCTTTTTCAACGGTGTTGCGAACCAATTCGCTATCACCAAAGATATCAAAGATTTCATCATCACCTGAGAAACCAAGCGCACGAACCAAGGTTGTAAATGGAATCTTACGAGTACGGTCGATACGAGTATAAGCGATGTCTTTTGAGTCGCTTTCCAGTTCCAACCAAGCTCCACGGTTAGGGATAACAGTAGAACCGTAACCCACTTTACCATTCTTGTCTACTTTGTCGTTAAAGTAAACACCTGGTGAGCGGACCAACTGAGAAACGATAATACGTTCACCACCATTGATGATGAAAGTACCCATTTCGGTCATGATTGGGAAATCACCAAAGAAGACTTCTTGGGTCTTGATTTCGCCTGTTTCTTTATTGATCAAGCGGAAGGTTACAAAAATGGGTGCTGAGTAGCTAGCATCGTGGATACGTGCTTCTTCGAGCGTGTATTTTGGTTCCTTGATTTCATAGCCAACAAATTCCAACTCCATTGTGTCTGTGAAGTTTGAAATTGGCAATACATCTTCAAATACTTCCTTAAGACCGTGATCTAGGAAATCTTTGAATGAATCCGTTTGAATTTCAATCAAATTTGGTAAGTCAAGAACTTCTTTGATTCTTGAAAAACTACGACGGGTACGATGTTTCCCGTATTGAACGTCATGTCCTGCCAAGATGATTCTCCTTTGTAAATAAATTCCAAGCCTTGTCAATCAGGCTTTTCTAATCGTCATATGGTTGTAAAACCCCTATCACCGTGTCCCTTTGATCAATTTTCAGAATCTTTAAATCTTTGTTACAAGCACTCAAAAACCTGAAAAAAAGCACAAAAAGAGCAGCTAAATCTGACTTTTTCAGAAGATTTAACTGCTGTGAGCCTTGTCTGGACAATATTTCAGACAAAACCTACGACAAATGATTACTCTTATTATACCTTATTAGCCAAGATTTTTCAAGATTTTTTTACTATTTTTTAAACAATCTTTTCCTATATATTATTTTAAAATTTCAAGAGAATGAAACATTGTATTTTCTCTTAAAATCAGGAAAACGCTTGCATAAATGTTTACCTCATGCTATACTGATAAGGAATAACTACACAAGGAGAATTGTGATGAAAAAGATCCCATCTCAAACTGAGAAGAAAATGGTTTACGGTATTCGTTCCTTGAAAAATGGAACAGGCTCTGTCCTTATCGGTGCCAGCATTGTCCTACTTTCTGCTGCAATGCCAACCATTTCGGCTAACGAAAACCTCCCCCAAGCTCAGGAAAATACCAGCGCTGTGACCAAGGCCCCTACTGAGACTGAAACGAGTCAAACTCAAAAGGAAACGCCTATTTCTAAACAAAAGAATGCAAACGCTTCCCTTGACACTAAAAAGGACGCCCCAGCAACTGACGCTGTTCTAGCATCTGAAACACCTAAAAAAGAAGCTCCAGCTGTGGAAACTACTACAGCGCCAGAAACACCTAAAACAGAAGACGCTAGCACAAACCAGGCTAACAGCAAGGAAGAGAAAGTAGACGCCAACACTTCGACGCAAACTTCAGGCCAAAAACCACAAGCTGACACATCTTCTGAAGAGCCCATCGCAGACAACCACTTCCGCATCCATGTAAAGAAACTCCCTGAAGAAAATAAAGATTCTCAAGGTCTTTGGACTTGGGACGATGTTGAAAAACCTTCTGAAAACTGGCCCAATGGAGCCAAGTCCTTCAAGGATGCCAAGAAAGATGACTACGGCTATTATCTCGATGTCAAACTCAAAAATGAGCAAGCCAAGAAAGTCAGCTTCCTTATCAACAATACCAAGGGGGATAACCTGACAGGGGATCGTTCTGTAGAGCGCCTCTCTCCAAAAATGAACGAGGCCTGGCTAGATGAAAACTACAAGGTATACAACTACCGTCCTCAGCCAGTGGGAACAGTCCGTGTCAACTACTACCGTACTGACGGAAACTATGACAAGAAATCACTCTGGTATTGGGGTGATGTCAAGAATCCTAGTAGCGGAGAATGGCCTGACGGGACAGACTTTACTGCAACTGGAAAATATGGCCGTTACATTGATATCCCACTCAATGAAGCTGCAAGAGAATTTGGATTTTTATTACTAGACGAAAGCAAGAAAGGCGATGATGTGAAAATCAGAAAAGAAGATTATAAATTCACAGATCTAAAAAATCACAGTCAGATTTTCCTCAAGGATGATGACGAAACCATCTACACTAATCCCTACTATGTGCACGATATCCGCATGACTGGTGCCCAACATGTGGGCAAGTCTCGTATCGAAAGCAGTTTTTCTACCCTTGTTGGAGCTAAGAAAGACGATATCCTTAAACGCTCTAATATCACTGATCATCAAGGGAACAAAGTAACCATTACTGATATCAAGGTTGATGAAGCAGGTAAAAAAGTGACCTACATCGGAGACTTCTCTGACACCCAACACCCTTACACAGTCAGCTACGATTCAGACCGCTTTACCACACGTTCAAGCTGGCGCCTCAAGGATGAGTCCTACAGTTATGATGGTCCACTCGGCGCAACTCTAAAAGAAGATGGCAAGCGTGTTGACCTCACCCTCTGGTCTCCAAGTGCTGAGAAGGTTTCCGTTGTTGTCTACGACAAGAAAGACCCTGAAAAAGTGGTCGGAACTGTTGCCCTTGAAAAAGGAGAAAAAGGAACCTGGAAACAAACTCTGGATGCAAACTCTGGTCTCGGTATCAGCAACTACACTGGCTACTACTACCACTACCAAATCGAACGCCAAGGTAAAACTGTCCTCGTTCTTGACCCTTATGCCAAATCATTAGCGGCTTGGAATAGTGACCTAGCAAAAACAGATGCTGCCCATAAAGTCGCTAAAGCTGCCTTTGTGGACCCATCTAAACTAGGCCCACAAGATTTGACCTACGGTAAGATTCGCAATTTCAAATCGCGCGAAGATGCTGTCATCTATGAAGCCCATGTTCGTGACTTCACCTCAGATCCTGCCATCGCAAAAGACTTGACCAAGCCGTTTGGTACCTTTGAAGCCTTTATCGAAAAATTAGATTATCTTAAAGATTTAGGTGTTACCCACATCCAACTCCTTCCAGTCTTGTCCTACTACTTTGTCAATGAATTGAAGAACCAAGAACGTTTGTCTGCCTATGCTTCAAGCAATAGTAACTACAACTGGGGATATGACCCTCAAAACTACTTCTCCTTGACTGGCATGTACTCAAGCGATCCTAAGGATCCAGAAAAACGTATCGCAGAATTCAAAAACCTCATCAACGAAATCCACAAACGTGGCATGGGGGCTATCTTGGATGTGGTCTACAACCATACTGCAAATGTTGATATTTTTGAAGATATTGAGCCAAATTACTATCACTTTATGGATGCAGACGGAACTCCACGTACTAGCTTCGGAGGCGGTCGTTTGGGAACTACCCACTACATGTCTAAACGTGTCTTGGTAGACTCTATCAAGTATCTGGTTGAAACTTACAAAGTAGATGGTTTCCGCTTTGATATGATGGGTGACCACGATGCGGCTTCTATCGAAGAAGCTTACAAGGCTGCACGCGCCCTCAATCCAAATCTCATCATGCTAGGTGAAGGCTGGAGAACCTATACTGGTGATGAAAATGCGCCTGTGCAACCTGCTGACCAAGATTGGATGAAGAAAACAGATACTGTCGCTGTCTTTTCAGACGACATCCGCAACAACCTCAAGTCTGGCTATCCAAACGAAGGTCAACCTGCCTTTATCACAGGTGGCAAACGCGATATCAATACCATCTTTAAAAATCTCATTGCCCAACCAACCAACTTTGAAGCAGACAGTCCTGGAGATGTTATCCAGTATATCGCAGCCCATGATAACTTGACCCTCTTTGACATCATTGCCCAGTCTATCAAAAAAGACCCAAGCAAGGCTGAAAACTACGCTGAGATCCATCGTCGTTTGCGACTTGGAAACCTCATGGTCTTGACCGCTCAAGGAACTCCGTTTATCCACTCTGGTCAGGAATACGGACGTACCAAACAATTCCTTGATCCAGCCTATAAGAATCCTGTCTCAGAGGATAAGGTTCCAAACAAGTCTCACTTGTTACGTGACAAAGACGGCAAGCCATTTGTCTATCCTTACTTTATCCATGACTCTTATGACTCTAGTGATGCTGTCAACAAGTTTGACTGGACCAAGGCTACAGATGGCAAAGCATATCCTGAAAATGTCAAGAGTCGTGACTACATGAAAGGATTGATCGCCCTTCGTCAATCGACAGATGCCTTCCGACTCAAGAGTCTGCAAGACATCAAAGAGCGCGTCCACCTCATTACTGTTCCAGGACAAAATGGCGTTGAAAAAGAAGATGTGACCATCGGCTACCAAATCACCGCTCCAAATGGAGATATCTACGCTGTCTTTGTCAATGCGGATGATAAGGCTCGTGAATTTACTCTAGGAACTGCCTTTGCTCACTTGAGAAAGGCCGAAGTTCTCGCAGATGAAAACCAAGCAGGACCAGTAGGAATTGCTAACCCTCAAGGTCTCGAATGGACTGAAAAAGGCTTGAAATTGAACGCTCTCACTGCTGTCGTTCTCCGCTTGTCTCAAGGTGGTGCCATTGTCGCTCCAGCTGTGGAAGAAAAACCAGAATTTGACCTTTCTAGCTTGGAAGTCGAACCAGAACAAGGTCAAGCTCAAAACCTAGCAGCCAATCCTGAAACTCAAGAAACTGCTGCAGAGGCTCACTCTCAGAACCTCCTTCCAAACACAGGAACTGAGAGCAAATCCCTCCTTGCCCTTGCTGGATTCAGCATCCTTGCCCTTCTCGGACTTGGATGGTTGATAAAGAACAAGAAAAAGAAATAACACTCAATGAAAATCAAAGGGTAAACTAGGAAGCTAGCCGCAGGCTGCTCAAAACACTGGTTTGAGGTTGTAGATAAGGCGAAGCTGACGAGGTTTAAAGAGATTTTCGAAGAGTATAACCTAGCCCTCCTATAGAAAAACACCCTATGATTAGAAGAATCTTCTAGTCATGGGGTGTTGTTTTTATGATACACTTAGCTATCAAATCATATATTCTACACTATAGCTAGCGTCTGATAAGATACGAGCCAGAAACTGCTTGGTTCGTTCTTCTTGTGGACGACTAAAGAAATCGTGGGGATTGTTCTCCTCTACGATACGGCCTCCATCCATGAAAATAACGTGGTTGGCGACATCTCTAGCAAATCCCATCTCATGCGTGACGACCACCATGGTCACACCTTCTCCCGCCAACTGTTTCAGAACATCCAAAACATCTCCAACCAACTCAGGGTCTAGTGCAGAAGTTGGTTCATCTAGCAAAATGACCTCGGGCTTGACGGCAATGGCACGCGCAATTCCTATTCGTTGTTGTTGCCCTCCAGATAGTTGTGAAGGGTAATAGTCCTTATAAGCAAGTAAACCAACTTTTTCCAAGGCAGATTCTGCACGTTTGAGCGCTTCTTCCTTGGGAACTTTACGAGCTACGATTAGGCCTTCTAGAATATTTTCCAGAGCAGTTTTATTCGCAAAAAGATTGTAGTGCTGGAAAACAAAGGCTGTTTTTTGGCGAATTTCTAGAATGTCTTTCTTGCTCAATTTGGATAAGTCATAGGTTTTTCCTGCCAAGGTCAAACGGCCACTATCAGCTTTTTCTAAGTGGTTGAGACAACGGAGAAAGGTCGTTTTCCCCGAACCTGATGGCCCTAAGATAACGACGACATCCCCTTGGTTGACCTGGAGATTGACATCCTCCAGCACCTGCCTCTCACCAAATGTTTTTGCGATATGTTCTACTTGTAACATCCTGTCCTCCTATACGAAACGCGCGCTAGATGCTTTTGCACTTTTTTCTTTTTTCACATAGCCTTTTTCCAGTAGGGAGAAGCCCCACTGAATCAAACCACAGATCAAAATATACTGCAAAAAGATCACAAAATAAGACTCAAAATACTGGTAACCGTAGGACGCTTCTACACGAGCAATAGCGGTGATGTCCTTGATAGTCATAACAAAGACCAGGGAGGTCCCTTTGACGATATTGATCACCAGATTGGCCAAGTTAGGCAAGGCTGAGCGCAAGGCTTGAGGAAAAACAATCCTTAGATAGGCCTGGGTCGTAGTCAAGCCAATCGCATGCGCTGCCTCTAGTTGTCCCTTGTCCACCGTCAAGATGGCTGAACGCAAAATCTCCGATAAACTCCCGACTGTCATCAAACTATAAATGATAAAGGCATAATAGAGAGGATCAAGCTTGAAAATATCAAAGTCACTTCCTATGCTTTTGAGAAATTGATTCAGCAGGCTTGGAAACAAACTATAAAAGAAGAGAATCAATAAAATCGGAGGAGTCGCTCGGATAAAGGCCAGATAGACCAGAGAAAAACTCCTCACACCTCGAACCTTGTAAATCTGCCCCAAGGCTAAAAATAGAGCCGGTAAAAAGCTTAAGACCATAGCCACAATCATGATAATCAAGGTGATTGGCACACCCTTCAAGGTCTCCAGAAAGGTCTTTACAATATAGTCTATATCCATTTCTTACCTCCCTTTTGTTTCCAAAGACTTCTCAAGCAAACGACTCAAGCTAGAAATAACCAAGGCAATCCCCCAGTAAAGAAGCGCAACTGCCGTATAGGTTTCCAGAGAGTAGTTCCCTAAATTGCGACTAATCAAGAGATTGCCTGCCCCCATAACATCAACAAAACCAATCGTATAAGCCAAGGCAGCATCCCGCATGAGATTGAGAATAGCGGTCGTTATATTGGGAAGAGCAACTTGAAAAGCTTGAGGAAAAATGATTCTCCAAAAAGTCTGACTTGGAGTCAAACCAATACTAAGCCCGGCCTCTGTCTGCCCCTTTGGAATAGCTTGATAGGCCGCCTTGAAAACCTCGGCAACAATAGCCGCAAACAAGAGAATCATCGTCAAGAGAACAAAAATAGTTTTAGACCAGTTGTTGATGTCCAAACCAAGCCACCATTTCAGAAATTCTGGCAAGCCATAAAAGACTAGAAAAAGCAAGACAATCGGCGGTGTACAACGTAGGGTAAAGATATAGCCTTTGGAAATCGCTGCAAAACTCTTGTCTTCTCCTACTTGTGCCCAGGCCAAGAGACCTCCAAAAAGGGACCCAAGAAGAGTGGTAAAAAAGAGAATGGACAAGGTCATAGGAAGTGCCTGCCATAAGGTTGGCAAAAACTGAAAGACCTTGGAAAAATCATAAGAAACCATGCAAAACCCTTTCTAGTCTTGGAATTTCTGGTCTAGTCTTTGTCTACGTAACTAAAGACATCTTCTTTAAAGTATTGCTGAGATAGCTTAGCAAGCGTGCCATCTTCCTTCAACTCTTTGATTGCTTTTTCATATTCTTTAGCGAATTTCTCACCCTTTTCATCACGGTGAATCAAGGGATAAGTTGGAATACCCTTGTATGGGAACCAGCTGAGTTTATCCGCATATTGGTGGTAAGGGCCATCTTCTGCGGTAACTGCTTTTTCAAAGGACAGTTTGATATCAAAGAAGGCGTCATAACGTCCTTCCAAGACCCAGGCATAGGCATCTGCCACTTTAAAGGATTCAGCTGCTGTTAGCTCAATCGGTGCATCCTGATGTTTTTCATTGTAGCTGGTGATGACATTCCATTGAGCATTCTGTGGAGAGATGGGAACCAATTTCCCTTTATTCTTAGCAAAGTCATCAATGGTTTTGTATTTCTGTTCATCTTCTTTTCTGACAGTAAATCCGATGATGCTCGCTCCGACTGGTTCAGATGGAATGACAAACTTTTTAGCTCGTTCATCTGTGTACCAAGCTCCCTTGGTTCCGATGTCATACTTGCCTGATTCCAGACCAATCAAGAGGTCGTCATCACTGGTGCCCGTATATTCAAATTGATAGTTTGCCAACTTCTCATCAACAGCCTTCAAAACAGCTACCTCATAACCATCTGATTCCCCTTTTTCATTGACAAAGTCATAAGGTACATAGTTTTGTGTATGGGCAACCTTCAAGGTTATAACTTCAGCAGACGAAGCCGTTTCTCCATCCTTGGCTGGAGCACCAGCTAAACTTCTCCCGATAATCGTTGCCCCAATTACTACAACCACTGCTACACCACCGATAATCCATGCTTTTTTACTCATCTTTTTCTCCTTTAGTTTTCAAGCGCTTCTCTCACCCACTGGATACGTTCAACTGCGATATCACTTGGAATGGTACAATCTGCCCCAAGTACCAAGCCCTGTTCCCCAGCTTCTGCAACTAGTTTCTTTGCTTCAGCCTGAATGGCATCCTTGCTACCAGTATACAGCAAGCCTGTCTTACCATTTTCAAATCCTCCAAGAACCGTATGTCCCTTGAAAATCTCACGACCTTCCTTGAGAGTGATTCCCTCTGGTCCTACAGCCCAGTTAAAGACTTGGGCTGGATAGTCTGCAAAAAGGTGAATATCATTTCGTGCTCCCTCGTAGCCACAGATATGAAGAACCGTGACACCACCAACAGCACTAGCTGCTTCCAGAACCGTTATCTCGCTAGGTGCAATGACGGCTTGATACTCTGCTGCCGACACTCGTTGATCTTGGATACTCTGCACGCTGAGGTAGATTCCATCAGCACCAGCCTCTTCGATAACAGCTCGGCTGAGACTCGCAATATCCTCTGCAATCACATCCAACACCTTCTTGAGGGCTTCAGGGTCTTCCACCAGAAAGTCCGCAATGAGGTCATCCCCACCAGATACTTCCCCCAGTAGCCACTTGAGATAGGTCACAGGAGCAAAAATATTGTAAATCGCAACGATATCTTCTGTAAACTCTTGCTTGATTTTTTTAACCAAGTCCACCTGCTCTTTTATCCAAGCGTGCTCTGGTCCGAGTGGTTGAATGGTCGCCAATTCTTGAAGTGATTTGCCTTTGGCAATCGCTGGATTTGGATAAGCAAAGTAGCCATCACTCATGAGTTTGATAAAGTCTGGCTGAACTTCTCGTATAAAGCGCTTATGGCCCTCAATATTCTTCTCGATAATGACTGGATTTGAGAATCCATGTAGCCATTCGTCTTCGGATGTGAAATGATGCCAAAAACCAACTGGCACACGATCAACCTTTTCACCTCTAAATGCTTTTAAAACCCATTCTTTTTTTTCTGACATTCTTATTCTCCATTTCTTACTTTTTCAACTAATAAACTGCTTGCGATATCATTCGAGCGTAGAAAGGGAAGACTGGACTTGGAAAAATCCTGAACTCCACGACATCTCTCTCCATTTTTACAATGCCCATTTTTTACGACGCTTATGGCAACCAAAGCCAGCAAACCGACAACTGCAATGAAGATGCCCCATCTTTTACTTTTCATAGCTCCTCCTTTTAGAGAACAGCTGCCTGCCGAATCCAGTCCAACCTCTCTAAGTCAAAGTCATCTGGAACAGTACAGTCAGCTCCCAGAAGAACACCTTTACTACCCGCTTCAGCCAGCAACCGTCTTGTTTCATCTTGCAATTCCGCCTTGGAACCTTGATAAAGCAAGCTTTTCTTGCCATTTTCAAATCCACCTAAAACGGCCTTACCTGGAAACAACTCTTGACCCTGTGTCAAACTAACATCCTCATGATGAGTCGCCCAGTTGACCACTTGAGCTGGATAATCCTTAAATATCGTCACATCATTGCTTGCACCTTCAAAACCACAGATATGAAGGATATTGGTCCCACCCACCTGATTAGCTGCTTCCAAAATCGCTATATTGCTCGGTTCGATATAGGTTTGGTAGAGTGCTGGTGTGATGCGCTGATCTTGAATTTCCTGGGTGCTGAGGTAAATCCCATCGGCTCCACCTTCCTGGATGATTTTCTGAGTTAGGATAGCAATATCTCCTGCAATCACTTCCAGAATAGATCTGAATTGCTCAGGATTTTCAAGCAATAGGTCAGCCACTTCCCTATTTCCTCGAGAAGTTTCTGTACGGAACCAGCGCTTGAGGTAGGAGATCGGTGAAAAGATATTGTAGAAAGAAGCAATCTCTTCTGTAAAGGTCTCTCGAATCGCTTGTACCACTTCCACCTGTTGCTGAATCCATGGGTGTTCCTCACCAATCGACTCAATAGAAGTCAGCTCCTGAATGCTTGCGATCTTAGGATTATAGACATTACTTGGATAAAGGAAAAAACCGTCGCTCATAATTTTGACAAAATCAGGACGAATCCTTTCCACATAGTTGCGATGCCCATCAACACTTTTTTGAAAGATACGTGGATTATTTAATCCCTGCCCCTTTTCTTCGAGTGTTACAAAATGAAACCAAAATCCCACAGGAACTCTTTCCACTTCATCGCCTCGAATCGCTCTAAAGACTAAATCTCTTTTGCTTGCCATACCTCTCTCCTTCCATTTGGATTGAAACCATCTTACCACTCCTTTTCCCCTTTTCCCAATATATATTGACTATCAACTCGATTGAAAATTTTTATATCTATAAAGAAAAAAATCCCTGAAAAGCTTGATGTTACTAGCCTTTCAAAGATTCACTTTATTTTCATCTATTTTTCAAAAAGGAACTGATATAGATTTTCTATCAAGCCGATTGAATTTTTTTATATCCATCTTCATTCCCAAATTAAGTACATAATTTTATCCTAATACCAAATTACTACTGAAAAATTTCTTTTCTCTCGATATTTCCTTGCACAAATCCCATGAAAACGCTACAATATTAATAGACTATTATTAGGAGGATGGGATTATGAAAATATCCAAAGTTACCATTACAATTGCTTCTACACTTACTTCCGTCATTTTACTGACTGGCTGTGGCACAAATTCGGCAAATTCACAGACAACACAAAGTAGTACATCTGATAATCAGGTTACCATGACCTATGATCAGTTGCGTTCAAGAGAAAATACTATGTCAACTCTTTGGTATCAAAAAGCAGCTGAGACCAAGGCACTCTATCTACAAGGTTACAATGTCGCTACTGATCGTTTGAAAGAACTACTAAAAACACAGACAGATAAACCCTACTCTATCGTTTTAGACTTAGACGAAACCGTATTAGACAATAGCCCTTATCAAGCGCAAAATGTCAAAGATGGAACAGCATTTACCCCAGAAAACTGGGATGTCTGGGTAAAAAAAGCCGCAGCCAAGGCTGTACCAGGTGCTAAAGACTTCCTCCAATTTGCAGACCAAAACGGTGTCCAAATTTACTATGTATCTGACCGTACGATAGATCAGGTAGATGATACGATCAAAAACCTAGAAAACGAAGGAATCCCTGTACAAAGCCGCGATCATCTCATGTTCTTAGAAAAAGGCGTCAAATCTAAAGAAGGTCGTAGACAAGCAGTCCAAGAAAAAACCAACTTAGTCATGCTACTAGGAGACAATCTTGTGGACTTTGCAGAGTTTTCAAAGACCTCTGAAACTGAGCGCGACCAAAAATTAGAGGAATTACAAAAAGAGTTTGGTGAGAAATTCATCATTTTCCCTAACCCAATGTACGGATCATGGGAAAGCACTGTTTACAATGGTAATAAATTGGACGCCAAGGGTCAAACTGAAGAGCGCCAAAAAAACTTACAAGGTTTTGATAAATAAAATAAGGGAGCTATATACCAGTTTACACCAATCACAAGATATCGTATTTGTGAGAACATCAAAAAAGACGATTTCCAAACGGGAATCGTCTTTTTTGCTATTTTATCTTGTGCTTGGTATACACCAGTATATATTCTCCTAGATAGTATGCTCTATCGCTTGTACCACTTCCACCTGTTGCTGAATCCATGGGTGTTCCTCACCAATCGACTCAACTGATTGAATTTTTTTATAACTCCTCTTTCATGGCAAAGTAAGCACGTACTTTGGGTGCAACTTGTGTGCCAAAGAGTTCAATAGCCCTCAGAACCTGGTTATGTGGCATAGAACCAAGCGGTAGGTGCAACATAAAGCGGTCCAAGCCTAAATCCTCAATCATGCGAATCAATTTTTCTGCCACCTGATCTGGATTGCCCACAAACATGGCACCATTTGGTCCAACCTGCTCCAAATATTGCTCATAGGTCAACTCCTGCCAGTGCAGACGGTCTTTGGAAATTGCATCCACCACTTGCTTGGTCGGATGGAAATAATCTTTGACAGCCTGCTCGCCATCTTCAGCAATCCAGCCCCAAGAATGAGCACCCACTTTCAGGTCTTTCTCCGCATGACCGGCTTCGCTCCCAATCTTACGATAAGCTTGAATCAACTTTTTAAAATAACGCGGATTGCCACCGATAATAGCATAGACAATCGGCAACCCCGCCTGAGCAATCTTCACTGTTGACTCTACATGACCTCCTGTCGCCACCCACAATGGCAATTTGTCCTGAACAGGACGAGGATAGACTTCTTTGCCAGAAATCGTTTGGGTCAATTGACCTTGCCAGTCTATCTTGGTCTTTTCATTGACTAACTGGAGCAAGTCTAATTTCTCATCAAAGAGAGCTGCGTAGTCTTTCAAGTCATAGCCAAACAGAGGGAAGGATTCGGTGAATGAACCACGCCCAGCCATAATCTCCGCACGGCCATTTGACAAGGCATCGATGGTAGCATATTGTTGGAACAAGCGAATCGGATCCATACTCGAGAGAATGCTGACCGAACTAGTCAAACGAATCTTTTTGGTATTGACTGCCCCAGCTGCAAGAATAATCTCTGGCGCCGATACCGCAAAGTCCTCCCGATGATGCTCCCCAATCCCGTACACATCCAAACCAACCTTATCAGCCAGCTCAATTTCTGCCACCAACTGACGAATGCGTTCATCATGACTGTAAATCTGCCCAGTCGCTTCCAGAGCGGTTGTTTCACCAAATGTTGAAATTCCTAATTCTACCATACTGTTTCCTCGCTATCTCTTTTAGTTTTTAGAGTATTTTATCACTAATTAGTTTTACTTTCAATGGATTTGCTCATTAGAAAAAGCCTAGATGAACTAGACTTTCTTGGTTTATTCTACTGTTACTGACTTAGCAAGGTTACGTGGTTTGTCCACATCGAGTCCACGGTGGAGGGTTGCAAAGTAAGCGACCAATTGCGTTGGTACGACCATTGAGATTGGTGAGAGGTAAGGGTGGACAGTCGTAAGAACGATATCATCTGTCTCTTTGGCAACATTTTCTTCTGCGATTGTAAGTACCTTAGCACCACGGGCTGCGACCTCCTGGATATTTCCACGAGTGTGGTTAGCAAGGACTGGATCTGACAAGAGGGCCAAGACAGGTGTCCCCTCTTCAATCAAGGCAATGGTTCCGTGCTTGAGTTCTCCTGCCGCAAAGCCTTCACATTGGATGTAAGAAATCTCTTTGAGTTTGAGACTGGCTTCCATGGCTACATAGTAGTCTTGACCACGTCCAATGTAAAAAGCGTTGCGAGTTGTTTCAAGAAGCTCTCGAACCTTGGCATCAATGTTTTCTTTCTCAGAAAGAGTTGATTCGATAGACTGAGCTACGATTGACAACTCATGAACCAGGTCAAAGGCTTGCGCTTTGGCATTGCCGTTTGCTTCTCCAACTGCTTTTGCAAGGAAGGCAAGGGCTGCGATTTGTGCCGTATAGGCCTTTGTTGATGCTACGGCAATTTCAGGACCCGCGTGAAGAAGCATGGTATGGTTGGCTTCACGTGATAGGGTTGAACCTGGCACGTTTGTCACTGTCAAGCTTGGAATGCCCATTTCATTGGCCTTAACCAAAACCTGACGGCTATCCGCTGTTTCACCAGACTGGCTGATAAAGATGAAGAGTGGTTTTTTGCTGAGAAGTGGCATACCATAGCCCCACTCAGAAGAGATTCCAAGTTCTACTGGTGTATCTGTCAATTCTTCCAACATCTTCTTAGAAGCAAATCCTGCGTGGTACGATGTCCCAGCTGCAAGGATGTAGATGCGGTCTGCATCTTGAACAGCCTTGATGATAGCTGGATCTACGACAACTTGACCAGCCTCATCTGTGTAGGCTTGGATGAGTTTACGCATAACCGTTGGTTGCTCGTCGATTTCCTTGAGCATGTAGTAAGGATAAGTCCCCTTACCGATATCTGACAAGTCGAGCTCCGCAGTATAGCTGGCACGTTCACGGCGATTGCCATCATAGTCTTGAACTTCGACACTATCAGCCTTGACGATTACCAACTCTTGGTCATGAATTTCCATGTATTGGTTGGTCTCACGAATCATAGCCATAGCATCTGAGCAGACCATGTTATAACCTTCTCCAAGACCAATCAAGAGTGGTGATTTGTTCTTAGCGACATAGATGACATCTGGATTTTCAGAGTCAATCAAGGCAAAGGCATAAGAACCACGGATGATGTGAAGGGCTTTTTTGAAGGCTTCAAGAACTGAAAGACCATCTTCTTCTGCAAATTTTCCAATCAGGTGAACGGCAATTTCTGTATCGGTTTGCCCCTTAAAGTGGTGACCTGCAAGGTATTCTTCCTTGATTTCAAGGTAGTTTTCAATCACTCCATTGTGCACCAAGACAAAACGTCCTGCCTCAGAGCGGTGTGGGTGAGCATTGTCCTCAGTTGGTTTTCCGTGAGTCGCCCAACGCGTATGTCCGATACCAGTCGTTCCCTCAACACCGGCTGTCTTAGCAGACAATTCTGCGATACGACCGACAGCCTTGACTAGATGATTTTCAGCACCACCTAGGACAAAAATCCCCGCAGAATCATAACCACGGTATTCGAGCTTTTCAAGCCCTTGAATCAAAATATCAGTTGCATTTGTGTTTCCAACAACACCAACAATTCCACACATAGTATATACGACACAGACCAGCTGTGCTTTCCCCTTAAATTGGTATAGTCTAATTCTCGCTTTACGGAATCAGCAAAAACAGTATATACTTGTTTTTCTCACTTGTCAAGAATAAAAATTGGTATAGTTTTTCTATCTGGTATTTTATCAAACTTTCACTTGATACCTGACAAGTCAGCATCAATTACTTATAATAAAAAGAGGAGGTATTTGCCATGTGGTTTTTCTTCGCACTTTTATCAGCTATCTTTGCAGCCTTAACGTCAATTTTAGCCAAGATTGGGATTGAAGGAGTCCCATCCAATCTAGCAACCGCTATTCGTACAGTCGTCGTCATTCTGATGGCCTGGGCCATGGTTTTCTTGACCAATAGTCAGACCGAAATTGTCAACATCAGTAGAAAAAGTTGGCTCTTTCTCATCTTATCAGGCTTAGCCACTGGCGCCTCCTGGCTCTGCTACTACAAGGCACTACAGATGGGCAATGCGACTGAGGTATCTGCTGTCGATAAATTCAGTCTCGTCATTACCCTCGTTCTAGCCTTTTTCTTTCTACAAGATATCCTGACGTTTAAAACAATTATTGGCTGTATCCTGATTACGATCGGGACCTTGGTGATGATATTGTAATAAAAAGTGAGATGAACACCATCTCACTCTTTTTATTCTTAAAATCCATTACGATAGCTGAGTTTCTTAAACCAGTGGCCTGATTTCTTCAGGCGACGTTCCTGCGTTTCCAAGTCAAGCTCAACCAGACCGTAGCGATTTTTATAGCTATTGAGCCATGACCAGCAATCAATAAAGGTCCAGATTAAGTAACCCTTACAATTGGCTCCGTCTTCAATGGCACGGTGAAGTTCACGCAGATGTCCTTTGACAAAGTCGATACGATAGTCGTCCTGAATCATGCCATTCTCACGGAACTTTCCTTCCCCTTCAACCCCCATGCCGTTTTCGGTCAGCATCCACTCAATATTACCGTAGTTTTCCTTGATATTTTGGGCGATATCATAAATCCCCTGCTCGTAGATTTCCCAACCGCGGTGAGGATTGATTTTACGGCCCGGCATGATATAAGGCTCATAGAAATGTTCTGGCAAGAGGGGACTGTCTGGATGTTTAGCAAAACGCGGCGCCATAACGCGCAAAGGCTGATAGTAGTTCACTCCTAGGAAATCAACTGTATTCTCGCGAATGAGTTCTAACTCTTCAACAGTGTACTCTGGCAGCAAATCATGTTCAGCTAAAATTTCCACCAATTCCTCTGGATAAGCTCCCAAGACAGACGGATCTAGGAAAGATTGGGCTTGGAAGAGATCGGCAATGCGAGCTGCCTTGACATCAGCAGGATGCTGGCTGCGTGGATAAGCCGGTGTCAAGTTAAGGACAATCCCAATCTTGGAATCAGGCAAAACCTCATGACAGGCCTTAACCGCAAGACTACTAGCCAGTTGCGTATGATAGGCAACCTTAACCGCCGCTTTGGCATCTACCTTGTGAGGATAATGGGCATCATAAAAATAACCAAATTCTACAGGTACGATGGGCTCGTTGAAGGTAATCCATTGGTCCACCAAGTCGCCGTAAGTTTCAAAACAAAAACGAGCATAGTCTTTATAGGCCCTGACGGTTGCCTTATTTTCCCAACCATCGCCGTCTTCTTGGAGGGCAAAAGGCAGGTCGAAGTGATAGAGATTGACTAAGAGACGAATCCCTTTGGCCTTAATAGCTTCAAAAACCTGACGGTAGAAAGTCACCCCTTGCGGATTGACCTCTCCACGGCCTTGCGGGAAAATACGAGACCACTGGATAGAAGTTCGGAAGGCTGTATGCCCAGTCTCTACCAAAAGCTCAATATCCTTTTCCCAGTTTTCGTAAAAAGTCGATGTTTTATCAGGTCCAATTCCATTGTAGTAACGATTTGGCTCTACTTGGAACCAATAATCCCAGAGATTGTCTCCCTTGCCGTCACCAGGTACACGACCTTCTGTCTGTGGTCCAGAAGTGGAGGAACCCCAGACAAAATCCTTTGGAAATTTTAGCATAGCTTTACCTCTTCGTTTATTCATTTTTCCCATTATATAGAAAAAACAAGGTAAAAACTAGTTACATTTTTGCCTTGTTTTTCTTCTGATTATAGTTTTTATTTCTTGCTGAGGATTTCAAGGGTTTCGAGCAAGTTGTCTGCATGAACTTCGATGGTGTCACCAGTCGCCTTAATCTTAACTTCTACGATGCCATCGGCTGCTTTCTTCCCAACAGTGATACGGATTGGCAGACCAATCAAGTCGCTATCGCTAAACTTCACTCCGACACGTTCGTTACGGTCGTCTGTCAAGACTTCGTAACCAGCTCCCATCAAGCTTGCTTCAAGTTTTTCTGTTAAGGCTTGCGCTTCTTCATCCTTGACATTGACAGTGATCAAATGCACATCAAATGGCGCCAATTCTTTAGGGAAGTTAACTCCCCAAGCATAACGGTATTCCCCTTTAGGCGTTTTGTTGACAAAGAGGCGGGCGTGTTGCTCCATAACTGCTGAGAGAAGACGGCTAACACCAATACCGTAACATCCCATGATGATTGGCACAGCACGACCATTTTCATCCAAAACATCTGCGCCCATACTTGCTGAATAACGAGTGCCGAGTTTGAAAATATGACCGATCTCGATACCACGCGCGAAGTTAAGAACGCCTTGTCCGTCTGGTGAAATTTCACCCTCACGAACTTCGCGGATATCCACGTATTCTGCAGTGAAATCACGACCTGGGTTCACACCCGTCAAGTGGTAACCATCTTCGTTGGCCCCCACAACAGCATTGCGAACATCTTGTACCTTACGGTCTGCAATGATTTTCACATTTTCTGGCAAACCAACTGGGCCAAGCGAACCAAAGCCAGCTGAGATAACATTTGCTACTTCTTCCTCGCTCGCAACATCAAAGAAATCTGCTCCCAAGTGGTTTTTCAACTTAACTTCATTGAGTTGGTCATTTCCAACTAGAAGGGCTACAACAAGTTCTCCATCTGCCATGTAGAAGAGAGTTTTAATCGTTTGCTCTTCTGGCACATTAAGGAAGGCTGCAACTTCATCGATGGATTTAACACCTGGAGTTTCCACTCGAATCACTTCTTCTTCCGCAACGACACGGTTGCTTGGTTTGTACTCGTTTGTTGCCATTTCTAAGTTAGCTGCATAGCTAGACTCAGTTGAGTAGGCGATGGTGTCTTCACCAGAAACCATCCATTTGAGCAATTCTGCCTTGATTTCTTCTTGCACTTCTGCAGGAATTTCATCAAATGAGGCAACTGACTTGTCCAAGACAACCCAGCGGTCAAGGTCTGTACGGGCTGGTGTGATGGCCATAAATTCTTGGCTATCCTTACCACCCATGGCGCCACCATCACCGATTATAGCCTTGAAGTCCAAGCCACTACGAGTAAAGATACGTTCATAGGCCGCTTTGTACTCGTCATAAGTCACATCCAAACTATCGTAATTAGCATGGAAACTATAGCCGTCTTTCATGATAAATTCACGCGTACGGAGAAGCCCGTTACGTGGACGTTTTTCATCACGGTATTTCGGTTGAATTTGGTAGAGATTGAGTGGCAATTGCTTGTAAGACTTAACAGAATCACGGACAATAGCTGTAAAAGTCTCTTCGTGGGTCGGACCTAGAATAAAGTCTGACTTTTCACGGTTTTTCAGTTTATAAAGGTCTTCACCATAAGTTTCATAACGACCTGATTCACGCCAAAGATCGGCACTGAGAAGGGCAGGAGCCAACATCTCCACCGCACCAATCTTATCAAACTCTTGGCGCATGATATTCTTAGCCTTTTCAATCACACGGTTAGCGAGTGGCAGGTAAGAATAAACACCGGCAGAAACTTGACGGACATAACCAGCACGCAACATAAGGGCGTGGCTGATAACTTGAGCATCGCTTGGCATTTCGCGAAGCGTTGGGATTAGCATTTTACTTTGTTTCATAATATTCCTCGATTATCTAAAAGAAGAGTCGCATAATGTCATTCCAGGTCACAGCTAGCATCAAGACAACCATGATAACTACACCAGCCATGGTGACATAGGTTTCAATTTCTTGTTTAAGGGGTTTCCGGCGGATAGCCTCTAGGATGTTGAGCACAATCTTTCCACCATCCAAAGCCGGGATAGGAATCAAGTTAAAAATTCCAATATTGATGGAAATCATAGCTAGGAAGTAGAGGACATTCTCAAGACCATTTTTAGCAGCATCGCTACTTGCCTTAAAAATAGCAACGGGACCACCGAGTTTGTTCAAATCTGGATGGAAAATCAAGTTTTTCAGAGCCGAAAGGATACGGAGCCCCGAGTCAGCAGCTGTCGTAAATCCACCAACAAACATGGATAGAAAGTCTGACTTGACCCCCGGTTGAACCCCAAGAATATAACGTCCTTGATTTTCTTCTGGAGTCACAGTGACTTGTTTTTCGCTACCATTTTCAGAAATGGTCACATCCAAGGTCGGGGCGGTCTTGTCCTTGGTATCTGCTTCCACAGCCTGGGTCAAGTCTTGCCAATTCTTAACCTCATGCGAGCCGACCTTGGTGATTTGAGCTGTCTCAGCTACGCCCACCTTAGCCAAAGCTCCCTCTGGCATGACATGAAAGAGATTGGTCTGAGTATCTCTAACACCGCCTTGCAAAAAGATCAAGATCCAAAAAACAACAACACCTAAGATAAAGTTATTCATAGGACCTGCAAAGTTGGTGATGAGCTTGCCCCAGATAGAAGCATTTTGATACTGTACATCCAAAGGGGCAATGCGTACTTCGGTTCCATCTTCTTCAACAACCGTTGCATCATGATCGACTGTAAAAGTCTTTTCTTCTTCCAGGACCAAACCCTTGATAAAGAGCTTGTCTTCAAAGTCAAACTGGGTTACCTGCATAGGAAGAGCCGTTTGATCCAACTTCTTCCCTGAGAGGTTGATCCGTTTGACCTTACCATCGTCAGCAAGTGTTAAACTGACCGGAGTTCCTGTCTTAATTTCTGTCGCATCATCACCCCAGCCTGCCATACGAACATAGCCTCCTAGAGGAAGGATACGAATTGTATAAGCAGTGCCATCCTTACCGATATGGGAAAAAATCTTGGGCCCCATACCAATGGCAAATTCACGAACTAGAATGCCTGATTTCTTGGCAAAATAAAAATGTCCAAACTCATGCACCACCACAATAATCCCAAAAACGAGGATAAAGGTTAGCAATCCAATCATTCAATATTCCTTTCTTTAAAACAGGCCGAATAAGTGCATCATTGGAAACACAATCAGCATGCTGTCAAAGCGATCCAATACACCACCATGTCCAGGGATAAATTTTCCAGAGTCCTTGACACCGAAATGGCGTTTCATGGCACTCTCAATCAAGTCACCAAACTGACCTGCCACACTGAAGAAGGCTGCAAAGAGACTCATTCTATAAATCCCATAAGGAAGAGCAACTGTACTGTCCACTAGCATGAAGATTACCGTTATCAGTACCGCACCTAGAATACCCCCGACAAAGCCCTCAATACTCTTATTAGGAGAAACTCTCGGAGCCAACTTATGTTTACCAAAATTCATCCCTGTCAGGTAGGCTGCGCTATCTGTCGCCCAAACGATAAAAAGGGCCAAAAGTACCTTGTCAAAACCTGCCACCCGAGCATCTAGTAAGGCATTGAAGCCAAAACCAACATAAAAGCTCACAGCAATTGGGAAAGCGGCATCTTCAATCGTATAGTTTTTACTGAAAACGGTTGTCCCTAGCATTATGGTAATCAGAACACTATAGGCAACTACATTCCCATCAACAGGCAAAAATGTTAGGTAATTTTCTAAAGGAACTGTGAGAGCGAAGGTCGCAAAAAGAGTCAAAGCGCCCTCAATGGTCATAGTCTTTAGCCCCTTCATGTGCAAGAGTTCATGGACACCTAGCATCGCTAACAAGCCAATCCCTATCTGCAACAAGAGCCCTCCCGCAAACAAGACTGGAAGGAAAATCGCCAGGGCCAATACCGCAAACAATGTTCTCTTTTGTAAATCCTTGGTCATATCTTCTCCTAAACTCCTCCAAAACGGCGATTGCGATGGTTAAAAGCAGCAATAGCTTCCTGCAAGGCGGCTTCATCAAAATCAGGCCACAAGGTATCCGTAAAGTAAAGCTCACTATAGGCTGCTTGCCATGGCAAGAAATTACTTAAACGCAACTCACCACTCGTACGGATAATCAAATCAGGATCCCGCAAATCCTTTGGCAGGTGTTGCGTAAAAAGATAGTCCCCAATCATATCTTCTGTGATGTCACCAGGGTTGATTTTAGCATCTAGAACATCTTGAGCCAAGCCCTTAAGAGCCTGCGTAATTTCAGCACGGCCACCATAGTTAAGCGCAAAATTGAGAATCAAGCCCGTATTGTTCTTGGTCAACTCCTCTGCTTTTTTCAAAGCTTCAAAAGTCGGCTTAGGCAAACGGTCTGTCTCTCCAATCATCTGAATCTTAACGTTATTTGCGTGCAATTCAGGGACATAGTTATCATAAAATTCGACTGGCAAGTTCATGATAAACTTGACCTCTTGATCTGGGCGTGTCCAGTTTTCCGTTGAAAAGGCATAAACCGTGATGACCTTGACTCCCATCTTGTTAGCTGCCTTGGTCACCTTTTGAAGGGCTTCCATCCCCGCCTTGTGTCCGAAGACCCGCGGTTGCATCCGTTTTTTAGCCCAACGACCATTCCCATCCATGATGATGCCAATATGAGCAGGAACCTGTGTTGGAACCTCAACTTCTACAGCTTTATCTTTCTTAAAAAATCCAAACATGTTCTTATTCCTATTCAAAAATCTATCGTTTCATTATACCATATTTCCCTATTTTCTTCTATTGGTAAGTTATTAGCTCTCCGTACAGACAAAAAATAAGCCGCCTGATTGGGCGACTTAATTTTATAGGGAGATTATTATGAAAAAGTTTTAGGAGTTTAAGTTAAGTTCCTCTTAACTTATGAACCTAGTATACCGTCCCTAACTTAAATTTTTCTTAAGTTTTTTGAGAAAGTTAGATTTTTCCATTTTTCTTGCCAATTTTTCTTGGACAAGCGTTCTTGATAGAGCTTCATTCGGTCCTCATTCTCTAAGAAGTGAGGAGTTGGGGATACGTGAAAGTTAAAAATATCCTCTAAACCATAAGGCGCAAAGAGCTCTAAAGTTGCGTCGGAATGCAAGCGGAGTCCTATCGCCGTACAGCGTTCGGGATACTTACTCATGGCATCACGAGAACTCGTGTAAGGCGCAGTGTGGGGACTGTGCAGATGCATATAGACCTGATTTTTCAACTCCCACCGATACTGAGGAAAATCTTCTCTCATCTTGTTCTCCAGGGTTACTGTTTCCTCATAAGAAATATCTGGATCAAAGAAAATCACATCCACATCCGTTTCATGATCAAAAGGGGATTTATCTGACAAGAGATTCCAGATGAAATTCCTGACTGAACCTGCCGCCAACCAGGAGTCTTTCAGATCAAGGTCACGAATGATGGTCAAAATGGTCATCATATCCGGATTTTCTCTGAAAGTATCTAGAATTTTTTGTTCATTTTTCACTGTATTCATACCCTAAATGCTCATATGCCTTAGCCGTTGCAACCCGCCCAGAACGAGTTCGCATGATGAAACCTTTCTGAATCAGGTAAGGTTCGTACATATCTTCGACCGTCTCACGCTCCTCGGCAATATTAACAGAAAGAGTTCCTAAACCAACTGGACCACCACCGTACATCTCAATCATGGTACGAAGGATTTTTTGGTCTACATAGTCCAAACCTTCATGGTCTACATCTAGCATGGTCAAAGCCTTATCTGTAATAACATCATCAATTAAGCCATCTCCCATAATCTGGGCAAAGTCGCGCACGCGCTTGAGAAGACGATTGGCAATACGAGGAGTTCCTCGACTGCGTAAGGCCAACTCCGAAGCTGCCTCATGGGTGATTTCCATCTCAAAAATATCTGCTGTCCGCTCAACAATCTCTGTCAAGTCAGCGTGGGCATAGTATTCCATATGACCTGTAATCCCAAAACGTGCCCGCAGAGGATTTGAGAGCATCCCCGCACGTGTCGTCGCACCAATCAAGGTGAATGGTGGCAACTCCAAATGAACACTGCGACTGCCTTCACCAGCACCAATCATGATATCAATGTAGAAGTCTTCCATGGCACTATAAAGCACCTCTTCCACCGACATGGGCAAGCGATGAATCTCGTCAATAAAGAGAACGTCTCCAGGTTCCAAATCATTCAAAATCGCTACCAGATCCCCCGCTTTTTCAATGACAGGACCAGATGTTTGCTTGAGATTGACTCCCAGTTCATTGGCAATAACAAAGGCCATGGTTGTTTTCCCGAGACCTGGAGGACCAAATAAAAGAACATGGTCCAGTGCCTCATCCCGCATTTTGGCAGCCTCGATAAAGATTTGCAGCTGGTCCTTGACCTTATCCTGACCGATATATTCACGTAAATACTGAGGACGGAGCGTACGTTCGACTAACTCCTCATCCCCCATGATTTCATTATCTAAAATTCTACTCATGGCTCTATTATATCAAAAATCCAAGCCACAAACAAAAAAGCCACCTGATTGGGTGGCTTCATTAGGGAGATTATTATGAAAAAGAAAAGTTTAGGATTTCATTAAATAAAGGGTACTCAATGAAAATCGAAATCAGACTAGGCAGATAGACGCAAGCATAACTATAGTTAGCTAAGTCGACTCTAACGAAGTATGGTGAGATTTTCGAAGAGTATTAGGAGGTCTTTATTTAATGATTATATAATACAAGATGAATCTTAAAGCTAACTTAACTTTTTCTTTGTTTTATCATTTTTTTAAAAATTTTTTCAAATGAAATTTTCTTTTTCAAGCCACAAAAAAGCCACCTGATTGGGTGACTTCTTTGGGAGATTATTATGAAAAAGAAAAGTTTGGGATTTTATTAAATAAAGGGTACTCAATGAAAATCGAAATAAGACTAGGCAGATAGACGCAAGCATAACTATAGTTAGCTAAGTCGACTCTAACGAAGGCTGGTGAGATTTTCGAAGAGTATTAGGAGGTCTTTATCTAATAACTATATAATACACGAGGAGACTTAAACTTTACTTAATAAAAAATAATTTTTTTTTATCTTTTTCGATCCACCCAAATCATTCCTGTACAATCATAAGTAGATAAGGTTTCAAATCCCAGAGAACGATAGAATCCCAAGGTTTTTTCTGTCTGTTCGGTCACTAGTTGGACTTGATAGGCATCTTTGTAATCACCTAAAGCCTCTTTCATCAAGTCGCTACCAATCCCTTGGCGCTGATAGCTAGGCAAAACGATCAAATCCTGGACAAAAATCGATGAAAAACCATCTCCGACTAAACGGACCAAGCCCACCACGGCATCGCCATCAAGTGCTAGATAAATTGCTAATGAGTTAGATAAGGCCTTCTCCAACATCTGAGGTTGATGTGTATAATTTGTCCAACCAACAGCCTGATAGAGATGCAAAACATCCTCTAACTTGACAATTTCTTGCTTTTTAATAGTGATCATGTCAACACCTCTTAAAGTCCTCTCAAGCTCTTGTACTGTCGTCCATTTTTATCAAAATTTTCAGGAGCCAGCCATGCTTCCAAACGAGCTTTAACTCGAGGCCAGTCCTTATCAATCATAGAGAGCCAATCCGTATCCCTCGTACGCCCCTTATAAACGACTGCCTGGCGGAAGGTTCCTTCATAGACAAAGCCCAAACGTTCCGCTGCTCGTCTTGATGGCAAATTTAGAGAATCACATTTCCACTCATAGCGACGATAGTTAAGCTCCTCAAAAACATAGCTAGCTAGGAGATATTGAGCCTCTGTCCCTATCCTCGTACCCTTAAGAGCAGGCGAAAAAGTGACGGCACCAACTTCTATTACTCGGTTATTCTGATCAATGCGCATGAGAGAAAAGGTTCCCAAGGCCTTACCCGTCTCCCTATCCAAGATAGCATAGAAAAAACGGTCCTTACGAGTCAACATCTGGTTTAAAAGGCTGACCAGTTCCTCCATATCTGCCACTGGTTCCTGAAAGAGGTAGGTCCACATCTCCCGAGGAGTATCTGGACCATAAACAGCTAGTAAATCCTCCGCATGCTTTTCCACCGAAAGAGCCTCTATCCGAGCGTAGCGCCCTTCTAAGAAATCAATGGAAGGCAATTCACCTGGTGTATAACCTTTCATTGGCTCACCAATTATCTGACCATATTCATTTACTGGCATCGTTTTCTCCTTGTTTTACTTTTCAAACTTTATAGTTGCCCATAGTATATCATACTTTCATAAGAAGATTCAAAAAATCCTCCAGATTCTACTCTGAAGGATTCCTATATTATTCCACGACGATATTAACGAGTTTGTTAGGTACCGCAATCACTTTCACGATTTCCTTACCGTCAATCTCCGCTTTGACTTTTTCGTCAGCCAGAGCAATTTCTTGCAATTCTTCGCGTGACAGGTCTTTAGCGACCATGAGTTTGGCACGGACTTTTCCTTTGATTTGGACGACGATTTCGATTTCGTCTTCAACCAATTTACTTTCGTCCCAAGTTGGCCAAGCCACGTAAGAGATGGATTCACCTGTTGCAGCAACAGTTTGCCAGAGTTCTTCTGCCAAATGAGGTGCAAATGGGGCAATCAATTGGATAAAGCCTTTGGCATAGTCCACATAGAGTTTGTCTTCCTTATTAGCAGCGTTGACAAAGACCATAAGTTGGGCAATGGCTGTGTTAAATTTCATGGACTCGATTTGCTCAGTGACCGATTTAACTGTTTCATTGTAAACCTTGTCAAGAGCACCATTATTTTCCGCAACAATTTCTTTACTTGTAATCAAACGGTAAACACGGTCAAGGAATTTACGACTTCCTTCCAGACCTTCCTCAGACCAAGCGATGGAAGCGTCAAGTGGCCCCATGAACATTTCATAAACACGAAGGGTATCGGCACCATATTGTTCCACCACATCGTCTGGGTTAACAACGTTCTTGAGGGATTTAGACATCTTGGCTGGTGCTTGCTCCAACTCTTCTCCTGTTTCCACATGGAAGAAAGAACCGTCACGTTTTTCAACCTTATCAGTTGCCACAAGAGCCCCACGGTGGTCACGGTAGCTTGTTCCCAAAATCATTCCTTGGTTAAAGAGTTTTTGGAATGGTTCCTTAGTCGGAACAACACCGATATCATAGAGGAATTTATGCCAGAAACGAGCGTAAAGCAAGTGAAGTACAGCGTGCTCTGCACCACCCACGTAGATATCCACTGGCAACCATTGTTTGAGAAGGTCCTCATCAGCCAATTTTTCAGTATTGTGTGGGTCAATATAGCGGAGGTAGTACCAGCTTGAACCAGCCCATTGTGGCATCGTATTGGTTTCGCGACGACCTTTGACACCATCTTCACGCGTCACTTCAAGCCAGTCGGTCAAGTTAGCCAATGGGCTTTCCCCAGTACCTGAAGGACGGATATCCTTGGTGACTGGCAAGACAAGTGGCAATTCATTTTCAGGAACTGCTGTTGAAGTCCCATCTTCCCAATGAATGATTGGGATTGGTTCACCCCAATAACGTTGACGGCTAAAGAGCCAGTCGCGGAGACGGTAGGTAACCTTCTCTTGACCACAACCTTTTTCTTCCAACCAAGCTACAATTTTAGCAATCGCTTCTTCTTTGTTCAGTCCATCTAGGAAATCAGAGTTGACGTGAAGACCGTCTTCTGTGTAGGCAGCTTCTTCAACGTTTCCACCTTCAAGCACTTCTACGATTGGAAGGTCAAATTGTTTGGCAAATTCCCAGTCACGTTGGTCATGGGCAGGCACAGCCATGACAGCACCTGTTCCATAACTAGCAAGAACATAGTCAGCGATCCAGATTGGAATTTCCTTGCCATTGACAGGGTTGATGGCATAAGCACCCGTCCAAACCCCTGTTTTTTCCTTAGCAAGGTCGGTACGAGCCAAGTCTGACTTGAGGCTAGCTTGGTGTTTGTAGTCTGCTACGGCTTCAGCTTGTTCTGGACTGACGATAGCATCTACCAAATCATGCTCAGGCGCCAATACAGTGAAAGTCGCACCGAAAAGGGTATCTGGACGTGTCGTAAAGACGGTAAATTCCTTGTCAGTCCCTTTCACTTTGAAAGTTACATTAGCACCAGTTGATTTACCAATCCAGTTGCGTTGCATGTCCTTGATAGACTCTGGCCAGTCAAGATCATCCAAGTCATTAAGCAAACGCTCCGCATAGGCAGTGATTTTAAGCATCCATTGGCGCATCGGTTTGCGGACAACTGGATAGCCTCCACGCTCAGAAGTTCCGTCAGGAAGGACTTCTTCGTTGGCAATGGCCGTCCCCAATTCCTCAACCCAGTTTACTGGCACTTCCGCTTCATAAGCTAAACCTTTTTCGTAAAGCTTGGTGAAGATCCACTGAGTCCATTTGTAGTAGTTTGGATCTGTTGTGTTGACTTCACGATCCCAGTCGTAAGAGAATCCAAGCGCATTGATTTGACGTTTGAAGTTGGCAATGTTTTCCGCTGTAAATTCTGCCGGGTCATTCCCCGTATCCATAGCGTATTGCTCTGCAGGCAAACCAAAGGCATCCCAACCCATTGGGTGAAGGACATTGTAGCCTTGCGCACGTTTGTAACGGCTAAGGATATCAGTCGCTGTGTAGCCTTCTGGGTGTCCTACGTGCAATCCAGCTCCTGAAGGATATGGGAACATGTCGAGAGCATAAAACTTCGGTTTTGATGCATCTGTTCCTGTCTTAAATGTATGATGTTCTGCCCAGTAGCCCTGCCACTTAGGCTCAATTTCTTTATGATTGTAAAAACTCATGGTCTCTCTCCAATTTTGTGATGTTACTATTATACCATTTTTGAGGGAATTTGAAAGACGAGAAATGTTCTTTTAGACTTGGATAACAAGAAATACTGGGTCGCAAATCCAACTTATTTAACAGGAAAAAAAGTTAGCTCCTAATCGGAGCTAACTTCTATTGATTATTTGTCTCTTCCATCTTCTTACGTCCGAGCTCTCGATAGCTACGGTCACCAACAACTTCTACGCTAAACTGACCGTCCTCATATTCAAGAATCGTCACGCTACCATTATCCAGACCATGCGGATGCATGCCATTGATCAGATAAACAATGGTACCAATCGTCATTCCATGGCTCACAACGAGGGCATTACCCCCACCTTGTTCTTCCATTTCTTTAGCAATCGCTTCAAAGCCTTCCTTGATTCGACCACTGAGTTTTTCCCAACCTTCAGCCCAGCCTGCAGTATCAACCTCTACCAAACCTTCTGCTAGTTCTGCATAGGACAACTGATGAACATGGTCTACATTGAAAATTCTCGGAATCAATCCCATAAAGAGGTCCCCATCATAGGCCCCATCAAAACTACCAAAGCACCACTCTCTGATGCGCTTGTCCATGCGGTAAGGGATTTTCCCCTGTAGTCCAAGTTCTTCTAGGATAATTCCCATGGTTTGAATAGTGCGACCTGAATCACTGGAATAAGCGCGGTCAAACTGCAAGCCAGACTCTCTCAAGCCAATTCCCAGTTCATGGATTCCCAACTCACCTTCTGCAGTCAGAGGTGTATCACTCCATCCTTGAGCACGTCCAATGGTGTTAAACATCGTTTTCCCATGACGGACCAAATACAATCTTACTTTAGACATTTTCTATCCTCCATTTTCTTCTATTATATCATGGATCAAAGAAATATTCGGCTTTCAAAAGCAAAGCCAACATTTGTAAATTATCCAAAAGAAAAGCTACCCTCATGGTAGCTTCCCTAGGAGATTATTATGAAAAAGTTTAGGATTTCTATTAAATAAAGTTAGGAGGTCTTTATTTAATGATTATAGTATACACAGTCATCCTTAAACTCAACTTAAATCCTCTCGCTTTTTTATTAATTTTTAAAACTATGGATTGGAGCTGGGATTTGCCCACCGCGAGAGATGAAATCAACAGACGAAGCCCCGTTGACCTTCATAACTGGAGCTGTCCCTAGCAAGCCTCCAAACTCAATCATATCGCCTTCTTTGCCCTTTGGAATAATACGGACGGCCGTTGTTTTCATGTTAATGACACCAATTGCCGCCTCATCCGCAATCATAGCTGCAATGGTTTCAGCAGGCGTATCTTCCGGAATGGCAATCATATCCAGCCCAACAGAACAGATAGCCGTCATGGCTTCTAGTTTCTCTAAATTCAGAGAGCCATCTTGTACCGCACCAATCATCCCCTCATCTTCAGAAACGGGGATAAAAGCACCTGACAAGCCACCGACTTGGTTACAAGCCATCACTCCGCCCTTCTTAACTTGGTCATTCAAAAGAGCGAGGGCAGCCGTCGTCCCATGCGTACCAACTGTTTCTAGGCCCATTTCCTCAAGGACACGAGCCACAGAATCGCCAACTGCAGGAGTTGGTGCCAAGCTTAGGTCGACAATCCCAAAGTCAACACCCAGTCTCTCGCTGGCCATTTGACCGACTAGCTGACCAATACGAGTAATCTTAAAGGCTGTTTTCTTGACCGTCTCAGCTACAACATCAAAACTCTGACCACGAACTTTCTCCAAGGCGCGTTTGACAACACCAGGACCTGAAACACCAACATTGATGATAACATCTGCTTCCCCAACACCATGGAAAGCCCCTGCCATAAAAGGATTGTCCTCAACAGCATTAGCAAATACGACCAACTTGGCCGCACCCATATCTGATAGCGCAGCTGTTTCCTTGATGATACGCCCCATATCAGCGACCGCAGTCATGTTGATACCTGACTTGGTCGAGCCAATGTTAACAGACGAACAAACCTTGTCTGTCTCAGCTAGAGCGCGCGGGATAGAATTGATGAGAATTTCATCACCTTTTTGATAACCCTTTTGTACCAAGGCAGAGAATCCACCAATAAAATCAACACCGATCTCCTTGGCAGCCTTGTCAAGAGCCTTTGCCAAAACAAGATAGTCCGTCGCATCAGTCGCTGCACCAATTAAAGAAATCGGAGTCACCGATACTCGTTTATTAACAATAGGAATCCCAAGTTCTGCAGCAATTTCGTCTCCTACAGCCACTAAATTTGCAGCTTTAGTGGTGATTTTTTGGTAAATCTTTTCAGCAGCACGTTCAATATCTGGATCAATACAATCCAAAAGGGAAATCCCCATGGTGATGGTTCTGATATCGAAGTTCTGCTCCTCGATCATGGCAATGGTTTCTGTAACTTGTCTAATATCCATAGCCACCTCCTAGATATTATACATAGCGTCAAAAATCGCCGCACTTTGAATATTTATTTTGACATTCAAGGTCTGACCGAAAGTTTCAAACTCATTTCGAAGATAAGTGAAATCCTGTTTTTCGTCACTAGAAACGACCGCCATCATAGTAAAGTATTCATCCAACACCGTCTGAGAAATATCGTCAATATTCAAACCCAACTCTGCAATCTTAGTAGACACGCCTGCAACGATCCCAGCCTTGTCCTTACCAACCACTGTAATAATAGCCTTCATCCTTATACCCCATTTCTACGATTTTTAGAAAACCTGAACGTTTTTGATTTTCTTTTTTCCTAGTATAGCATATTTCCATAGAAAATACTAAAAAACGCCTGCTTACGAAGTTGTTCTTAAGAAAAAAACAATTTCGTAAACAAGCGTCTACCCTATCAAATGATGATGAGTGTTCCCGCTAGGACATAAGTCCCAGCGGTAGACCAGAGCTAGACTAAGAGCACAAGACTCCATCATCATAACACTCAACAAAATTGATGATTTTATACTAATTCGATGATCGCCATTGGCGCAGCATCACCACGACGTGGTTCAGTTTTAAGGATACGAGTGTATCCACCGTTACGTTCAGCATAACGAGGTGCGATTTCTGAGAACAATTTTTGAAGTGCTGTAGTAGAAGTGTACTTATCAGTTGCTTCATCATAGTTTTCAGATGCGATTTCATTACGTACGAAAGCAGCTGCTTGACGACGTGCATGCAAATCACCACGTTTACCTAGAGTAATCATTTTTTCAACAGTTTTACGGATTTCTTTAGCACGAGCTTCAGTTGTCACGATTGATTCGTTGATCAAAAGGTCAGTTGTCAAATCGCGAAGCATTGCTTTACGTTGTGAGCTAGTGCGTCCTAGTTTACGGTAAGCCATGTATTCCTCCTTTATTTATCTTTTAATCCAAGACCCAAGTCAATGAGTTTGAGTTTCACTTCTTCCAAACTCTTGCGTCCAAGATTTCGTACCTTCATCATCTCTGCTTCAGATTTTTCTGTCAAATCATGCACAGTATTGATACCGGCACGTTTCAAACAGTTGTATGAACGCACAGACAAGTCCAGTTCCTCAATCGTACGATCCAAAATACGATCGTCAGATTCAGTATCAGCTTCTTTCATCACTTCAGTTGACTTAGCAATCTCAGTAAGATTTGTAAACAAATCAAGATGTTCTGTCAAGATACGCGCTGAAAGCCCTAAAGCATCTTCTGGAATAATTGTTCCATTAGTCAAGATTTCAAGGGTTAATTTGTCAAATCCATCATTGCTACCTACACGAGCAGGCTCTACTTGATAGTTGACTTTTGTAACTGGTGTATAAATAGAATCTACAGCAAGTGTTCCAACTGGTGCATTATCTTTTTTGTTTTCATCAGCAGGTACATATCCACGACCACTGTTAACAGTCATTGTCGCTTTTAGAGAAGAACCTTCACCGATTGTAAAGAGATAATGATCTGGATTTACAATCTCAATATCACTATCAGTCAAAATGTCTCCAGCTGTAATTTCAGCAGGACCTTCAACGTCAAGTTCAATGATTTTTTCGTCTTCAACGTATGATTTCACTGCAATCCCTTTAATGTTCAGAATGATTTGCATCACGTCTTCACGAACACCTGGGACTGTGTCAAACTCATGCAAGACACCTTCAATGTTGATAGATGTCACTGCTGCTCCTGGTAGAGAAGCTAGTAGTACACGACGAAGAGAGTTACCAAGAGTTGTACCGTAGCCACGTTCAAGTGGTTCGATTACAAACTTGCCATAATCTTTATTCTCATCAATTTTTGTTATATTTGGTTTTTCAAACTCAATCATTTAGTTACTCCCTCTTAAACGAAAAGCAGTGTAATGCGATGATTATACACGGCGACGTTTTGGAGGACGAGCACCATTGTGTGGCACTGGAGTCACATCACGAATTGCTGTTACTTCAAGACCAGCGGCAGCAAGCGCACGAATAGCTGACTCACGACCAGAACCTGGACCTTTTACAGTAACTTCAACTGATTTAAGACCGTGTTCTTGTGCAGATTTAGCAGCAGCTTCAGAAGCCATTTGAGCAGCGAATGGTGTAGATTTACGAGAACCTTTGAAACCAAGAGCACCAGCTGATGACCAAGCAATTGCATTACCATGCACATCAGTAATCATAACAATAGTGTTATTAAATGTAGCGTGAATATGAGCAATACCAGATTCGATATTCTTTTTCACACGACGTTTACGTGTTGGTTTAGCCAAGACTTTTACCTCCTATATTATTTTTTCTTACCAGCAATCGCAACAGCTTTACCTTTACGAGTGCGAGCGTTGTTTTTGGTGTTTTGTCCACGGACAGGAAGTCCACGACGGTGACGAATACCACGGTAAGAACCGATTTCCATCAAACGTTTGATGTTCAAGTTTACTTCACGACGAAGGTCACCTTCAACTTTGATTGCATCCACTTCACGACGGATAGCATCTTCTTGATCTGACGTAAGGTCACGTACACGAACATCTTCTGAGATTCCAGCAGCAGCCAAAATTTTCTTAGATGTTGCAAGTCCGATACCATAAACGTAAGTCAATGAGATTACTACGCGTTTGTCATTTGGAATGTCAACTCCAGCAATACGAGCCATTTTTTCTCCTTTCTATCTTATCCTTGACGTTGTTTGTGTTTTGGATTTGCTGGGCAAATTACCATAACACGACCATTACGACGAATTACTTTACAGTATTCGCAAATTGGTTTGACCGATGGTCTTACTTTCATTTCTTATCCCTCCAAGTTTTTCGATTATTTAAAGCGGTAAGTGATACGTCCACGTGTCAAGTCATATGGACTCATCTCGACAGTAACACGATCTCCCGCTAAAATACGAATATAGTTTTTACGAATTTTACCAGAAACTGTTGCTAAAATCTGATGTCCATTTTCAAGTTCAACCGTAAACATTGCGTTAGGCATTGTATCGACTACTTTGCCTTCAACTTCAATCACATCGTCTTTTGCCACGCAAAAGCACCTCCATAAATTTCGATTCGATGCCTCTGAAAACAGAGACAACAATTATAAGTCAGACTATCTCAGTATAACATTTGTAGCGATTTTTTGCAAGTGTGAAAAACGCTTTATTTCAAATTTGTCAATACTTTTTCGATGTCTTTGAACACATCATTGATATCTTGATTTCCTTCGATATCGTGGACCAATCCTTTGGCACGGTAGTGAGCAATGATTGGTTCACCTTGGGCGATATTCACATCCAAACGACGCTTCACTGTCTCAGGTTTATCATCTTCACGTTGGTAATAATCTTCCTCTTTATAGTCAACTGGTGGGTTGAAAACTTTGTGGAAGGTTTCACCTGTTTCGCGGTGGATGATACGACCACTCAAACGTTCCAAGAGACAATCTGGGTTCACTTCGATATTGATCACACCTTCTAGTTCGATACCAAGTTCCGCCAATGTTTTGTCCAAGGCATGAGCTTGTTCAATCGTACGTGGGTAACCATCCAACAAGAAACCTGTTTCTTTGATGTCGTCCTGAGAAAGGCGTTCTTTAACAATTCCATTTGTAACTTCATCCGGAACCAACTCACCTTTGTCAATATATGACTTGGCAAGTACACCCATTTCAGTTTGATTAGCCATAGCAGCACGGAACATATCTCCAGTTGAAATGTGTGCCACGTGGAATTGCTCCACAATTTTAGCTGCTTGCGTTCCCTTACCTGCTCCAGGTAAGCCCATAATCAAAAGATTCATGATAGGATCTCCTTATTTTGTATTTAAATAGAAGCAGAAATTCGTTTCAACCCCTATTTAAAAACAAAATAGAAGAGGGGAGACGAAAATCTCTCTGATAGATAGACCTTCATACTCCACTCTCTAAGCAAAAGTAATCTTGCTTTTATTCTGTTTTGTCCATGAAACCAACATACTTACGTTTCAATAGGTAACCTTCTAGCTGTTTGATTCCTTCGATACCAGTTGAGATAATGATCAAAAGACTAGTTCCCCCAAAAGCAACAGCTTCTGAAAGACCAAAGACATCTTTTGCCACAATCGGCAAGATTGAAATCACACCAAGGAAGATTGATCCGACAGTCGCAAGGCGACGAAGAAGTTTCGACATGAATTCTTCAGTACCCTTACCAGGACGGACACCATGAATGTAGGCTCCACTCTTTTGCAAGTTTTCTGCTGCTTTCTCTGGATTGATCTGTACAAATGTATAGAAGAATGTAAAGAGAATGATCAACAAGGCATACATGGCAACACCTGTTGGAGATGTTGTAGATAACATTTCCTGTGCTGTACGTACCCAAGCCCAATCATGACCTGTAGCACTCAAAAATTGAAGAATGGCTGCAGGTGCTGCTGTGATGGAACTTGCAAAGATAACTGGGATAACCCCCGCTGGGTTTACCTTCAAAGGAAGGTATGAGCTTGATGGGGCTCCTTGAGCAACTTTTGTATATTGGATTGGAATTTTATATTCTGCCTGTTGAACAAAGGTTGTAAAGTATACAATCAACAAGACAGCGATAATCAAAATAACGACAAAGATAATAGATGAAGTCAAACGGCTACTTGGAATATTGACGAAGTAGTCAACATAGATTCCTTTAATCATCTCAGGGATTGAAGCGACAATACCTGCAAAGATGATCATAGAAACACCGTTTCCGTATCCCTTATCTGTAATTTGTTCCCCGAGCCAAGTTACAATCATACTACCTGCTGTGAGGATAATACCGATAGTAACAAAGACTTGTGGTGTTAAAGCTGTCGTTAATAATTTTGCTCCAGAAAGAGTGTTAAATCCTGCTGTAATCCCGATAGATTGAACAAATGCAAGCACAAGTGCAATATAACGAGTAGCTTGGTTTAGTTTTCTCCGTCCTACTTCCCCTTGTTTGCCCCATTCTACAAACTTCGGTAAAATATCCATTTGTAGCAATTGAACAACGATTGAAGCAGTGATATACGGACTTACTCCGAGTGCAAAAACGGAGAAGTTCTTCATGGCATTCCCTGAAACAAGACTAAGCATGTTCAAGAAAGATAAACCACTGAGAGCTTCTAAACTTTTCGCATTCACACCTGGAACTGTAATACTTGTCCCAATACGGAAAACAAGAATGATAAAAATTGTAAAGAGAATTTTTGATCGAACTTGTTTAACCTTGAGCGCTTCTTTTAGTAATTTAAAAAACATGGGTCACCTCTCTTAGATGACTTCTACAGAACCACCTTTAGCAGTGATAGCTTCCTCAGCTGATTTAGAGAATTTAGCTGCTTTCACAGTCAATTTCTTAGTCAACTCACCGTTACCAAGAATTTTAACTCCTGATTTTTCAGCTTTCACAATTCCTGCTTCGATAAGTACAACTGGAGTTACTTCTGCACCGTCTTCAAAGACGTTCAATTGGTCAAGGTTTACAATTGCGTATTCTTTAGCGTTGATGTTAGTGAATCCACGTTTTGGAAGGCGACGGAACAATGGAGTTTGTCCACCTTCAAAACCAAGGCGAACTCCGCCACCGCTACGAGCTTTTTGACCTTTTTGACCGCGACCAGATGTTTTACCGTTACCTGATGAAGTACCACGACCAACACGGTTACGTACTTTACGAGAACCTTCTGCAGGTTTCAATTCATGAAGTTTCATTATTATTTTCTCCTCTTTTGTAAAATGCTAGCGCCGATAAGAGAGAAAAGGTTGTCTCCCTTATCAACTCGCCTATACATGTTCATCTAAGATGACTATACCTAGTTTTAGGGGATGAGTATTGCCACATCCCCTAAAAATTCATTAGTTTACTTCTTCAACTGTTACCAAGTGAGATACTGCAGTAATCATACCACGGATAGCAGCGTTGTCTTCTTTAATAACAGAGCTGTTCAATTTGCCAAGTCCAAGTGCTACAACAGTTTTACGTTGCGATGGAATGCGTCCGATTGGAGACTTAGTCAAAGTAATTTTAATTTGAGCCATTTTATCCCCTTTCTTATGCCAAATCAGAAACTGAAATACCACGAAGGGCAGCAACTTCTTCAGCGCGTTTCAATTGTTTCAAACCTTCAACAGTTGCGCGAACAATGTTGATTGGAGTGTTAGAACCAAGTGATTTAGATGTAATATCTGCCACACCTGCCAATTCCACAACGGCACGAACTGCACCACCAGCGGCAACCCCAGAACCTTCTACAGCAGGTTTCAACAATACTTTAGCTCCACCGAATTCTGAAAGAACTTCGTGTGGGATTGTTGTTCCAACCATAGGAACTTCAATCAAGTTTTTCTTAGCATCTTCTACTGCTTTGCGGATTGCTTCTGGAACTTCTTGAGCTTTACCAGTACCAAATCCTACGCGACCGTTGTGGTCACCAACAACAACAAGAGCTGCGAAACGAAGACGACGTCCACCTTTAACAACTTTTGTAACACGGTTGACAGCAACTACGCGTTCTTCTAATTCAACTGCATTGTCTTTAAATGCCATTTTCTAGTGTCCTCCTATTAGAATTTCAATCCGTTTTCACGAGCTGCATCAGCCAAAGCTTTCACACGTCCGTGATATAGATATCCACCGCGGTCGAACACCACTTCTGAAATACCTTTAGCGTTTGCACGTTCTGCAACGAGTTTACCGACAGTAACGGCTTGTTCAGTTTTAGTTCCTTTTGAAACTTCTTTGTCAAGAGTTGAAGCACTTGCGAGCGTTACACCCGCTACGTCATCAATCACTTGAGCGTAGATGCCTGTATTAGAACGGAATACGTTCAAACGTGGGCGATCAGCAGTTCCAGAGAGTTTTCCGCGAACGCGACGGTGGCGTTTTTGGCGGAGTTTGTTTTTATCTGGTTTAGAAATCACAGTTTTCACCTCTTTAGTTTTAAATCGTGTGCTATGCACTAAGTTGGAAAATAGGTTGGTGGTTGAAAATCAACCACTCAACATTATTTACCTGTTTTACCTTCTTTACGGCGAACGAATTCACCAACGTAACGGATACCTTTACCTTTATATGGTTCTGGTGAACGAAGGCTACGTACGTAAGCAGCTGTTTGACCAACTACTTCTTTTGAAATTCCGCTAACAACGATTGTTGTTGGGTTTGGAAGTTCAAAAGTAATTCCTTCTGGAGCTTCAACTTCGTCTGGATGAGATTTACCAACAGCCAAAACAAGCTTAGATCCTTGAAGTTGTGCACGGTAACCAACCCCGCGCATTTCAAGTTCTTTCTTGAATCCTTCTGATACACCAACAACCATGTTGTTCAAAAGGGCACGAGTAGTTCCGTGGATTGTTTTCATTTCTTTTGAATCGTTTGGACGGTGAAGAGTTACTTCAGTACCTTCCACACGAATTTCAATATCTTTTGAGAACTCACGAGTAAGTTCTCCTTTAGGTCCTTTTACAGTTACAACGTTGTCATTGTTAGTGATTTCAACACCAGCAGGCAACACGATAACTTTATTACCAATACGTGACATGTTTATTTTCTCCTGTTAAATTGTCAGGCCAGAACGGCCAGTTTTCACGGGGGCTTAAATCGATTTCTCGATTTAAAGGAACATTTAGGTTTCAATTTCAAAGTGAATCTAGGCATCGTCTCGCCGGCATAACTTTGGGTTAGGCAAGAGACGATAACGACGAGTCGCAAAGAAATTGGGAGCTAAATATTACCAAACGTAAGCGATAACCTCACCACCAACATTCTTTTGGCGAGCTTCTTTATCAGTAAGCAAACCTTCAGAAGTTGAAAGGATAGCAATTCCAAGTCCGTTAAGAACTTTTGGAAGATCTTCACGTTTTTTGTAGACACGAAGTCCTGGTTTAGAAACACGTTTCAAGTTAGTGATAACTTTTTCACCGTTTGGTCCGTATTTAAGGAATACACGGATGATGCCTTGTTTGTCATCTTCGATGATTTCTACGTTCTTAACAAAACCTTCGCGTTTAAGGATTTCAGCAATCCCTTTTTTGATGTTTGATGCAGGTACTTCAAGTACTTCGTGTTTCGCTTGGTTAGCGTTACGAATACGAGTTAGGAAGTCTGCGATTGGGTCAGTCATAACCATTTTGTTTTTCTCCTCTTACTAGTAGTTTGCAAGTTGCACTTGCTAGTTAATACATGATACAAAGAGCGTAACAGCAAGAGCAAAAATAGGCAATTTGATGCAGGAGCGATGCTCCAAAGAAAATTGGTCTTTTTTGCCAAAGCTGTAGCTCGTGTTCAAATTGGCAAGCCCAACTGAACCCGGGCTAAACCCTGTGTGAAAAAGATAAACTTTCCTAGAAAATTCAGTTTCTTCGTCAAGTTTCCTATTTTCACTTGGAGTTTTAACGCCCTTGATATCTTAAATTACCAAGATGCTTTTGTTACACCAGGAATTTGTCCTTTGTAAGCTAATTCACGGAAGCAAACACGGCAAAGTTTAAATTTGCGGTAAACTGAATGTGGACGACCACATTTTTCACAACGAGTATAAGCTTGAGTAGAGAACTTCGCTGGACGTTTGTTCTTAGCAATCATTGATTTTTTAGCCATTAGATTTACCTCCTATATTATTTTGCAAAAGGCATTCCAAGGCCTGTAAGCAATGCACGTGACTCTTCGTCAGTGTTAGCAGTTGTTACGATAACGATGTCAAGACCACGAGTTTTGTCAACGTCATCAAAGTTGATTTCTGGGAAGATCAATTGTTCTTTCACACCAAGAGTGTAGTTTCCGCGTCCATCAAATGATTTTGTTGGAACACCGTGGAAGTCACGCACACGTGGAAGTGAAACTGAAACCAATTTGTCCAAGAATTCGTACATACGTTCACCACGAAGGGTAACTTTTGCACCGATCGCTACACCTTCACGAAGACGGAAGCCGGCGATTGATTTTTTAGCTTTAGTGATAAGTGGTTTTTGACCTGAGATAAGTGCCAATTCTTCAGCAGCTTTTTCAAGACTTTTAGCGTTTGATACAGCTTCACCAACACCCATGTTCAAAACGATCTTATCTACTTTTGGCACAGCCATCACTGATGAGTAGTTGAATTGTTCTGTCAAAGCAGGAACTACTTCATTAAGATATTTTTCTTTTAAACGATTTGCCATTATACTTCTCCTTTCCTTCGTGATTAATCAAGCACTTCGCCTGATTTTTTGTTGTAGCGAACTTTTTTACCGTCTACAAATTTGTAACCAACACGACCAGCTACACCATTTTTGTCCAATACTTGAACGTTTGATACGTGGATAGCTGCTTCTTTCTCGATGATACCACCTTGAGGAAGCTCGTTAGTTGGACGTTGGTGTTTCTTAACGATGTTAACACCTTCAACGATAACTTTGTTTACTTTTGGAAGGGCAGTAAGGACAACAGCTTCTGTTCCCTTATCTTTACCAGCGATTACGCGAACTTTGTCGCCTTTTTTTACAAACATTAGGTTTCTCCTTGATTTTTCTTACGCCCATAAGGGCACCCTGGAAAGTAATCCAGGGGACTAGTTTGTTTTTAAAAATTAAAGTACTTCTGGAGCAAGTGACACGATCTTCATGAAGCCACCTTCACGCAATTCACGTGCAACTGGGCCAAAGATACGTGTTCCGCGAGGAGTTTTGTCTTCACGGATGATAACTGCTGCGTTTTCGTCAAATTTGATGTATGAACCATCAGCACGACGAGCACCTGATTTAGTACGAACGATAACAGCTTTTACAACGTCACCTTTTTTAACCGCACCACCAGGAGTAGCTTGTTTTACAGATGCCACGATAACATCACCGATGTTTGCAAATTTACGTCCTGAACCACCAAGAACTTTGATAGTCAAGATTTCGCGCGCACCGCTGTTGTCTGCGACTTTCAAACGAGTTTCTGTTTGAATCATTTCAGTTTTCTCCTTTCAGGTTTGATTAGATGATGACCGCTTCTTCAACAACTTCTACAAGACGGAAACGTTTTGTAGCTGAAAGCGGACGAGTTTCCATGATACGTACGATATCGCCTTCTTTGGCAACATTGTTTTCATCATGTGCTTTGTATTTCTTAGAGTAGTTAATACGTTTACCATAGACTGGGTGGTTACGTTTTGTTTCAACTACAACTGTGATTGTCTTGTCCATTTTGTCAGATACAACACGTCCAACAAGAACTTTACGATTATTGCGTTCCATTGAAATTTCTCCTTCCCTAGTCTATTATTTCGCTTCAGATTGAACTGTTTTGATACGAGCGATTTGTTTTTTAACTTCTTTCAAGCGAGCTGTTTGTTCCAATTGACCAGTAGCAGCTTGGAAACGAAGTTCAAACAATTCTTTTTTCAATTCGTTTTCGCGCTTCGCGAGTTCTTCTTGAGAAAGACCACGAAGTTCTTTAACAAATTCTTTTACTTCATTAAGTTTCATGCCTTCTCCTTATTCTGCTTCACGTTTTACGAATTTACATTTAACTGGCAATTTGTGGCTTGCAAGACGAAGCGCTTCGCGAGCGATTTCTTCAGATACACCAGCGATTTCAAACATCACTTTACCACGTTTAACTGGTGCTACCCAACCTTCAGGTGCCCCTTTACCAGATCCCATACGCACACCGATAGCTTTAGCAGTGTATGATTTGTGTGGGAAGATTTTAATCCAAACTTTACCACCACGTTTCATGTAACGAGTCATGGCGATACGAGCAGCTTCGATTTGGCGGTTAGTGATCCAGTGGCTAGTTGTAGCTTGAAGACCGTATTCACCGAATGCTACTTCTTTTCCACCTTTTGCTTCACCGCGCATTTTTCCACGGAATTCACGACGGTGTTTAACACGTTTAGGTACTAACATTGGTTATTTACCTCCTTTAGTGTTTTTACGAGCTGGAAGAACTTCACCACGGTAGATCCATACTTTAACACCAAGTTTACCGTATGTAGTATCTGCTTCTTCCCAAGCGTAATCGATATCTGCACGAAGTGTGTGAAGTGGAACAGTTCCTTCAGAGTATCCTTCAGCACGGGCGATATCTGCACCGTTCAAACGACCTGATACTTGAGTTTTGATTCCTTTAGCTCCAGCACGCATTGCACGTTGGATTGCTTGTTTTTGTGCACGACGGAAAGCAACACGTTGCTCCAATTGACGAGCAATTCCTTCACCTACAAGGTGAGCATCCAAATCAGGTTGTTTGATTTCGATGATGTTGATGTGTACTTGTTTTCCAGTCAATTTGTTAAGTTTTGCACGGAGTGCATCAACGTTAGCACCACCTTTACCGATAACCATACCTGGTTTAGCAGTGTGAAGTGAAACGTTAACTTTGTTTACTGCGCGTTCAATTTCGATAGTTGAAACTGCTGCGTCAGCAAGTTCTTTTTGAACGAATTTACGGATTGCAAGATCTTCATGAAGGTAATCCGCGTATTCTTTTTCAGCATACCATTTGGCATCCCAATCACGGATGATGCCGACACGCATACCAATTGGATGTACTTTTTGACCCACGATGTTACCTCCTTATTTTTCTGCAACAGCCACAGTGATGTGAGCTGTACGTTTGTTGATTGGTGAAGCTGAACCTTTCGCACGTGGACGGAAACGTTTCATAGTTGGTCCTTCGTTTGCGAATGCTTCAGATACTACCAAGTTAGCTTTGTCCAAACCAAAGTTGTTTTCAGCGTTAGCTACAGCTGAATTCAAAACTTTCAAGATGATTTCAGCAGCTTTGTTTGGTGTGAATGTCAAGATTGCAATAGCATCGGCTACGCTTTTACCACGGATGTTGTCAAGAACAAGACGTGATTTACGAGGTGAAACACGTACTGTACGAGCCATTGCTTTAGCTGAAGTAATTTCTGCCATTTATGTTCTCCTTATTTTCTACGTGTTTTCTTGTCGTCTGCAGCGTGACCCTTGTAAGTACGAGTTGGTGCAAATTCACCAAGTTTGTGACCTACCATGTCTTCTTGGATGTAAACAGGTACGTGTTTACGTCCGTCATAAACTGCAATAGTGTAACCAATGAAACTTGGGAAGATCGTTGAACGACGTGACCAAGTTTTGATAACTTTTTTCTTTTCGTCGTTAGCTTGAGCTTCAACTTTTTTCATCAAATGCTCATCGACGAAAGGTCCTTTTTTAAGACTGCGTCCCATTTTTATTTTTTCTCCTTTAAATGTTGTACCACAGCGGCTTGCGCTCACATGGAGCGCTACCGAGCTGGCGGATTTCCTAGTTGCTTAGGCGACTAGTTTACTATTATTTCTCGTTGCGACGACGAACGATAAGTTTGTCAGATTTCGCTTTCTTGTTACGAGTTTTAAGACCAAGAGCAGGTTTGCCCCATGGAGTAGATGGCGCTTTACGACCAACTGGTGCTTTACCTTCACCACCACCGTGTGGGTGATCGTTAGGGTTCATTACAGAACCACGAACTGTTGGGCGGATACCTTTCCAACGGCTACGTCCTGCTTTACCAAGGTTTACAAGTCCATGTTGTTCGTTTCCGACAACACCAACTGTTGCACGACAAGTTCCAAGAATCATACGAACTTCGCCAGATTGAAGACGAACAAGAACGTATTTACCTTCTTGACCCAATACTTGAGCAGAAGCACCAGCAGCACGTACCAATTCTCCACCACGACCTGGTTTCAACTCGATGTTGTGGATCAAAGTACCAACTGGGATGTTAGCAAGTGGAAGAGCGTTTCCGACTTTGATATCTGCTTCTGGACCTGAAACAATACGTTGACCTACTTCAAGACCTTTTGGAGCGATGATGTATGCTTTCACACCGTCAGTGTAGTGTACAAGAGCGATGTTTGCAGAACGGTTTGGATCGTACTCGATAGTTTTAACAACTGCTTCAACGTTGTCTTTGTTACGTTTGAAGTCAACCAAACGGTAGAAACGTTTGTGTCCACCACCTTGGTGACGAACTGTGATACGACCGTTGTTGTTACGACCAGCCTTGCTCTTCAATGCAACAAGCAATGATTTTTCAGGAGTGCTTGTTGTGATTTCAGCGAAATCCAAAGAAGTCATATTACGGCGACCGTTTGTTGTTGGTTTATAAACACGAATTCCCACGATATTTCCTCCTTAGATTATTCAGCTTCAGCAGCGAACAACTCGATTGCTTTTGAATCAGCTGTAAGTGTGATGATAGCTTTTTTAGTTTTGTTAGTAAAACCAGTGTAACGTCCAACACGTTTCGCTTTTGGTTTTACGTTGATTGTGTTAACGTTGGCAACTTTAACACCTTCGAAAGCAGCTTCAACAGCTTGCTTGATCAAAAGTTTGTGTGCACGAGTGTCAACTTCAAATACATATTTTCCTGCTTCAAGTTGAGCCATTGAGCTTTCAGTGATAACAGGTTTTTTGATAACATCATACAAATTCATTATGCAAGAACCTCCTCGATTTTAGAGATAGCTGCTTGTGTGACAAGAAGTTTGTCGCTATTTGCGATGTCAAGAACACTTGCAGTTGTAGCAGTTGCAACTTTCACATTTGGAAGGTTACGAGCTGAAAGAGCTGCGAATTCATTTCCTTCTTCAAGGATAACAAGAACTTTTGAATCGATGCTCAATGCTGCAAGAACTTTTGCAAATTCAGCAGTTTTTGGAGCTGTAAATGAAAGAGCGTCTACAGCTACGAATTTGTTTTCAGCAACTTTTTCAGAGTAAACTGATTTAAGAGCTAGGCGACGAACTTTTTGTGGAAGTTTGTAGCCGTATGAACGTGGAGTTGGTCCGAAGACAACACCACCACCACGCCATTGTGGTGAGCGGATAGAACCTTGACGAGCACGTCCAGTTCCTTTTTGACGCCATGGTTTGCGTCCACCACCTGATACTGCAGAGCGGTTTTTAACAGCGTGTGTTCCTTGACGAAGGCTTGCGCGTTGGCTGATGATCACATCAAACACAACTGATTCATTTGGTTCGATACCAAATACTGCATCGTTAAGAACAACTTGGCCAGCTTCTTTACCAGTTTGGTCAAATAATGTTACGTTTGCCATTGTGACTGATTTCCCCTTTCTTTATTATTTACCAGCTTTAACTGCTGATTTGATAGTGATAAGAGATTTCTTAGCACCTGGTACGTTACCTTTGATAAGGATAACGTTCTTTTCTGGAACAACTTGTACAACTTCAAGGTTTTGAATTGTTACGCGGTCGCCACCCATACGTCCTGCAAGGTTTTTACCTTTGAATACGCGGTTAGGTGCAACAGGTCCCATAGAACCTGGACGACGGTGGTAACGAGAACCGTGAGCCATTGGTCCACGTGATTGTCCGTGGCGTTTGATAACACCTTGGAAACCTTTACCTTTAGAAGTACCAGTTACGTCAACAACGTCTCCAGCTGCGAATGTTTCAACTGTGATTTCAGCACCAACTTCCAAGCCTTCAACGTTTTTGAATTCACGAATGAAGCGCTTAGGAGCCGTGTTAGCTTTCGCTACATGTCCTTTAGCAGGTTTGTTGCTCAATACTTCGCGTTTGTCATCGAAACCAACTTGGATAGCGTTGTATCCGTCTGTTTCAACAGTTTTAACTTGAAGAACAACGTTTGGAGTTGCTTCAATAACTGTTACAGGGATCAATTCGCCAGCTTCAGTGAAGATTTGAGTCATTCCCACTTTTTTCCCTAAGATTCCTTTTGTCATGAGAAAATAGTTCCTTTTCTATATTTTTTATTCAAAAAGTTTTTAACGAGCGTTTTTTATGCTCAAGGTATCAAGCTTTAGATTAAAGTTTGATTTCTACGTTTACACCACTTGGAAGATCCAATTTCATCAACGCATCAACTGTTTTTTGAGTTGGGTTAACGATATCGATCAAACGTTTGTGTGTACGCATTTCAAATTGTTCGCGAGAGTCTTTGTATTTGTGAGTCGCACGAATGATTGTGTAGAGGCTACGTTCAGTTGGAAGTGGGATTGGACCCGCAACTTGTGCACCTGTACGAGTAGCTGATTCTACGATTTTTGCAGCCGCTGTATCAAGCGTACGGTGTTCGTAAGCTTTCAAACGGATACGGATTTTTTTGTTTGCCATCTTTTTCTCCTTTTCGTCTATTTAAGATAATAGGCTAGCTCCACAAGAAAACCGACGCGCGTTGCGTGGCAATGCAACCGAGCGTGTCGCAACCTCTTGCATCAAAGCTAAGGCTGTAATTTACAGCACCATAATAGAATAACACAAAGCCCCTGCGATTGCAAGGGATTTGTGAGCTTTTTTTCGTTTTTTTAGGTTGAAACTGTTTTCTCTTTTCATTTTTCCAAGATTGAGGATTTATATCTATAAAAAACCGTCTTTTCTTCTATATATAATGTGTGTCATTTTGACCTTGAATGTATCTTCTGATTGATCTACTAAAATGTCCGCTTTAGACTCGGTTTCTCTATAGTATCGCAGATACTGCTCCCGTCTCATCTGATGGCTAGCTAATACAAAAGATGCATCGCGATTTCTCATAGTCGTATCTCGAGTTAAGCGCCTCTTTAATTCGGTCTCCTCATCCGTGTAGAAACAGATGGTTTTGTCAAAGAATTCCTTGGGAAGAAAACCCACGGACATCCCTTCAACAATAAGAATTGGCTTTCCTCCAGACAAGACCTCGCTAGCCTTCCAAGATTCATCAATCGTCAAGATGTCCATGCCTGCCTGCAAGGCGAGAATATCTCTCTGTAAACTTGCTAGTTCATGCGCCACTGGCAGACAAGCCGTCACCTTTTGATCTGGCGCTTGCTTTGGTACTACCAGGTGACGTTCTGAGGTGATATAAGGATCTGTTTCTAGTAAATTTACTGTAGTAGAATCTAGAGCTTGATGTAATTCCTGAGCGAAGGTTGACTTGCCCGAAGCCCCATGACCGTAGATCCCTAGCGTCCTAATTCTTCCCGTTTCGATCTCTGAAACCAGTTGTTCTATCAGGTCTTTTTTCTTCATTCTCTCTTCACCTGTTCATAGCTTTCTTTTCCGTCATTAAGCTTGTCCCAAATCACCACTTGCCCACTTTTGAGGGATTTTTGCACATCGATAATCCGTTGATTGGACGAACCTCTAAACTGGAGCATAAGATTGCGTTTGCTTTTATCATACCGTCCATCGACAAGGATGTCAATCAATGATAAGAGTTCCAGTTTATCTGGAGTCTCCAGCATCATTTCTTCCCAAGTGTAGCCCGTCCAGGACCAGATGTCTTTGTCTGGCAATTCCTTTCGAATGCGCTTAACGAGCGGCAAGAGGATACCTGTATTGAGAAATGGTTCTCCTCCTAGCAAGGTCAAACCTTGAACATAGGGTTGGGCAAGGTCTTCCATGATTTGTTCTTCTAATTTTGCCGTATAGGGAATGCCTGCGTTGAAAGACCAAGTCGCAACATTATAGCACCCCTCGCAGTGAAACATGCAACCTGATACATAGAGAGAGTTGCGCACACCTTCTCCATCGACAAAGTTAAAGGCCTTATAATCAATGATCCGCCCTTTGCTAAGTTCCTCACTTTTCCATTCACCTGGTTTTGGTGTATTCCATGTCATCCTTTTACTCCAAATCTATCCAGTAACGTTCTACGCCATTGCGAACATCCTCAAACACCCCGCCGTTTGCCACAATCACCGCCCTACTAGCAGGATTTTCCGTACTACAGGTCACAAGTGCTTTTTTGATGTTCTTCTCCTTGGCAACTTGCAGGCCTTGTCTGAGGGCTTCTTTGGCATAACCCTTACCTCTTTCAGAGGGGCGGATGGAGTAGCCAATATGGCCCCCATTTTCTAGTAAGTAGTCATTTAATCGGAGACGAAGGTTGAGAAAGCCAAGAGCCTGGCCTGCTACGTCAAAACTAACCAGCTGGATAGCAGGAACCCAGTTTTCAGGAATATTGAGTCCCGCTTCCGCTTGAAGATTTTCTTCTAGCCACTCTTCATAAACAAAATTGTTGGCGTTCCAAAACCCACCATCATGAGGGGACTGTGGTTGTTCAAACTCTGCCATCATCTCTAAAACTGTTTCTTTATCTGCTAATCTTGGTCTACGTAATTCCATCCTTACCTCCCGCTAAGAGAAAAGCGAGAGCGAACTCTCACTTTTATTTTTTCTTGTTTTTGTTTAAAAACTGTTCTCTGAGGTTGAGCAAGCGTTCTTTTTTACCTGTTCCACCTTTCGAGTGTTTCTCGTGATAACGGGTCACTTGTGCGCGTCCCTTATCGTCTAATTGGTATTTCCCCATTCCATTTCCTTCTAATTTGTTACTTCATGTCCTGCTGTTTTAATAGTTGAACCGTTCATGTGTTTGACACGCGCAGCGATTTCCTTGTGGCGTCCGTTAACCATCGGACGTGCTTGAGGATTTCCCAGATAACCACACGTACGTTTGACCACATCTACTGTTTTAGGGTCGCTATTGCCACAGTTGGGACAAGCAAATCCTCTCTCAGTTGGTTCAAAATCCCCTTCAAAGTCGCACTTGTAGCAACGATCAATCGGAGTATTGGTCCCTAGATAACCGACACGGTCATAGGCATAGTCCCAAACAGCTTCCAAGGCTTTAGGATTTTGTTGAAGAACTGGATACTCACAATAATGGATGAAACCACCTGACGCACCTGCTTCTGGATAAACTTTCTCAAAGTCTAATTTTTCAAACGGTGTTGGATTTTTCCGGACATCGTAGTGGAACGAGTTGGTGTAGTATTCCTTATCCGTGATGTCAGGAATAGAGCCGAACTTCTCTGTATCCAAACGACAAAAACGGTCCGTCAAACTTTCGGATGGTGTTGAGTAGATAGAGAAATGGTAATCATATTGATCTGACCACTCTTCCACACGTCGTTTCATATCACGAATGATGTCAAGCGTGAATTCCTTGGCTTCAGGATTGCTTTCCCAGCTATTACCAAAGAAGACCGTCGCCACTTCATACAAACCGATGTAGCCCAGCGAAACTGTCGCACGGCGATTCTTAAAGAGCTGATCAACACTTTCTTCTTTTCCGAGACGGCGACCGAAGGCTCCGTACTGATAGAGGATAGGGGCATTCGCTGGTGTTGCTTCCTTGGTCCGTTCAACACGGTAAACCAGAGCATCTTCTGCGATGTTCATACGTTCGTTGAAGATTTCCCAAAACTTATTCAGATCCCCTTCAGACTCGAGGGCGATACGAGGCAAATTGACCGTCACAACACCTAGATTCATCCGACCTGAATTGACCTCGACACCATTCTCATCTTTCCATCCTTGGAGGAAGGAGCGACAACCCATAGGAACCTTGAAAGAACCAGTCAGTTCGATAATCTTATCATAGGACAAAACATCTGGGTACATCCGCTTGGTTGCACACTCGAGGGCCAACTGTTTGATGTCGTAGTTAGGTGAACCTTCCTCTAAGTTAAGTCCTCTTTTAAGCGTAAAGATGAGTTTAGGGAAGATGGCTGTGCGGTGTTCTGAACCAAGCCCCTTGATACGAATGGTCAAGATAGCTTTTTGAATTTCCCGTTCAAAACGACTAGTTCCTAGACCAAAACCGAGCGAAGTAAAAGGTGTTTGTCCATTTGAAGTGAAGAGAGTGTTGATTTCATACTCAAGAGATTGCATGGCATCGTAGATGTCCTTTTGGGTTTTCTTCCAAGCGTAATCTTCACGTTTCTCGGGCAAGACCCACTCTTCCGCATCCTTGAGGTGCTTTTGGTAATTCTTCTCTGCATAAGGCGCCAAGACTTCATCAATACGGTCAGCTGAGCAGCCCCCGTACTGGCTAGAAGCAACGTTGGCGATGATTTGTGAAATTTGAGCTGTCGCAGTCTGGATAGACTTGGGACTCTCTACCTCTGCATTTCCAATCTTAAAACCATTTTCCAACATGCCTTTAAAATCAATCAAACAGCAGTTGGTCATCGGAGTGTAGGGGCTGTAGTCCAAGTCATGATAGTGGATATCCCCTTTTTGGTGAGCATTAGCTACGTGCTTAGGAAGCATTTGCAGCCCGATTGATTTCCCAACAATCCCTGCTGTCAAATCACGCTGAGTATTAAAGACATCACTGTCTTTATTGGCATTTTCATTGACAACTGCTTGATCTTTATTGAGCAGTTTATGGATACTAAAGTTGATATCTGTCGCTTTTGAGCGCTCAAAATCCCTTTGTGTCCGATAAGTGATATACTCCTCAGCCAGCGCATACTCTTTGGCTTCAAGGAGTTCATGCTCTACGACATTTTGAATTTCGTAAATCTTGACACCTTGAGGGAAGCGGCTGTGAATTTCCATCACGATTCTTTCAACTAGACCATTTAGGCGTTTTTCTACTAGAGGCGTAACGTCCATAACCTTTTCCGCCGCCTTGTGGAGAGCCTTGTCAATCTTGTCTACATCAAACACCACACGTCTACCATCTCGTTTTTCAACGAACAAGGTGGGAACGGTTGCAAGCTTTTCTTCTAATACAATCATATCCATGCTCTTTTCTAAATATTGTTGAATTGTTTATATTCAGTATTATACCACTCTAAAAATAAAAATCAATATCTTGTGTTAAAAATCATAAAATTTTTAAAATTCCACAAGATATTGATTTTTTGTTATTTTGATTTATAAAGTTTGAACTCGCTAGTATCTGTCTGAACAAGCTCATAGTTTTCACTGAGCCAGCTCTCTACATCTGACCACAAGGCAACTTTTTGATTGACCACAATCATCTTCGGTTGATTCTCTTTCAGGTCATTCATCAGTTTGGTTTTATTTTCATCGCTTGCAGTATAAAGTGTTGGAGTTGATAGAGAAGTCGGCGCCAAGCGTTCACTTGCACGGTAGAAGTCAGGACGATCATCCCAAGCATAGACACGATCCTCAGAACTCGTTTGTTGTTTGACCACGCTAGCAAGACGGTCTCTCTCCTGATAAGTCGCTGGGTGCGAAAGGTAGCGACTCACGATAGGAAGAACAATGAGGTAGGCAAGGGCAATCAGTGGTAGATAGAAATTTCCTTTAAGGAAAGAAGTTTGTTTCTCACGTCTTCTTCTACGACGACTCTCTCCATCCGAAACATCTTCCTTGATTCCGGTCAGAAGGAGCAAGACCAAGAAAGGAATTAGCACCACAAGACGAGTACCGTTGATAGGTTCTTTGGAGAGAATCAAGATTCCCAAAGAAACCAACAATCCCAAGCTAGCAGCAATCGATAAGGCATATTGCTTGGCTGGTTTTGACTGGAACAAGCCTGCAAAGAGCAAGCCAAGGGAACCTAATCCAATAGCAAGCAAGCCATAGAAGGCTGCATTTTCAAGCAAATGCGAATTTGAAAAGAGGCTAAGAGTATTTACCGGATACAAGGTCTGGCTAATGGCATCTCCAAAACTACCTGTCCACACTGTATAGTAGCCTAAAGGATAGAATAAGAGTGAAAATCCTAGGGCTGACGCAAAGAACTGATATAGGCCATGAACAAAGTGACCTTTGCCTAGATTAAAGCCGATAATCCCCAAGGCCAGTACAGCCGCAAACAAGGCTGTTGGGACTGGCGCAAAGAAGAAAGCGAGAGCAAGGCTCATACCCACTCGTACAAATCCTCTGTCATCCTTTGGAAAAGCTAGATAATTTGTAACGATATTCAATGAATAAAATAGGAAAGGCAGGGCTAGCAAGAGAGCATAACCGCCACCAAAAGCGAGGCCCGCTACAAGCAAGTATAAAATAAAGACAACTCGCTTCGCTTCCTTTTCTTGGCCGACAAGAGTATCTGCAGCCTTAAAAAGGAAAACACCTGCTCCAAACAAGGCCAACCACTCAACCAAAGCAATCAAAACACTGCCTTGAAAAAGGTAGGTTAGCACATAATAGAGCAATCCCTCCGTCCCAAAATAATCTGTATACATTTGACCATTTTGATGCAAGGCCCAACCGGTATAAAGATCCTGGGTTTGTTGCGGACTGATTAAACCAAAAATAAAAGGCAGGGCAACCGAAATGGCTGTGGCCACTAAACTCCAAAGCAAAATACTAAAAAAGGGAATGGGAGCTCCTTCTCGTTTTTCTGGCACTGACCAGTCTTGGTAATGAGATTCTTCTTGTTTCTCATCTATTTTCCCGTATACGTTCATTCAATTTCTCCTCTAAGTTTATCTGTTTTAGTATATCAAAATCTTACAGGAATGTCAGCTTGGGATTGATATTTGCTGAATTTCTTATCCAATAGCGCAAAGCGTTCGATTTCACGAAAACGGTGGAATCGACTGTTTCTATACTCTCTGATAAAATCATCATCTTCTAGATTAAGCATGGTTTTCTCCTTTACTTATCTATTCGTAAGAAGACAAAAATAAGATCCAGCCTTGGGCTAGATCTTGATGGATAGTTAGAGCATAGGTGCAAACAACTGGACAATTTCCTTGATTAGGCTTTGATACCAGCTGGTTTTGATAGTGTGAGGATAAATTTCTTGAGAAACTTTAAAAATCTCTTCGAAGTCCCTTTCAATATCGATGATGGACTGCGTTCTATAAAGTAAGACGGCATTTTCATAGTGGTGGAGCAAGCTACGATAGTCAAAATTGATGGTCCCCACAGTAGCTGCCTCTCCATCGACAAGCATTTGCTTGCTATGAAGGAATCCCGGACTGTACTCATAAATACGAACCCCCGCAGATAACAAGTCTGGATAGGCTCCTCGAGTAACTAACTGAATAACCTTCTTATCTGGGATACACGGTGTCACAATTCGCACATCTACCCCTCTCAGAGCTGCATTTTTGATACTTTCAGTTAGATCGTAGTCAGCAATCAGATAGGGAGTCGTGATATAGACGTAATCTGTAGCTTGATTGATAAGATTTTGGTAAACCGTTTTTCCAACTTGAGCTCTGTAGATGGGTTTTGGCCCACTACTATAGGGAATACAGAGCCCCATCCCATCTTTGGGCTGATTTTCGAGATGGTATTGGTCAAAATCACTAATCTCTCCACGGTTGATATACCAGGCAGATAAAAAGAGTCTGGTAAAAGCTTTAACTGCCGGTCCATCCAGACGAATACCGCTATCCTTCCAATAACCAAAGCGTTCGATATGGTTGATATACTCATCAGCCAGATTGATACCACCTGTATAGGCAATCTGCCCATCGATAACCATGATTTTACGGTGATCACGGTTGTTATAAGCAACAGTCAAGCGTGGAATCACCTTGTTAAATTTATGGGCTTCAATCCCTCGGCTACGAAGCTGGATGGTATAATCCCCAGGCAAGGTTGCCATACATCCAATATCGTCGTAGAGGAGCTTAACTTCTACTCCTTGAGCAGCCTTTTCTTCCAAAATCTCTAAAATACTGTTCCACATCAAGCCTTCTTCGATGATATAGTACTCAAGAAAGATAAATTTCTCCGCTTTCCTGAGATCCTCTAGCATCTGATGCCACATGCTTTCACCAGATGCAAAAAATCGTGTATCCGTTCGATCATAGACATCGGCATTCGTGTCCATGCTGAGGAGAGATTTGATAACGCCATAAGCCGACTTGTCTTGCTCTTTTAACTCCAAACGGAGAGCTCTGCTATTGTCCTCTCGATCAACCATTGATTGGAGCTGCTTTAGCTGCTTCATTTCTTTTTTAGATAAACGACGCTCTCCAAACATGATATAGAGTAAGGGACCAAACACTGGCACAAAGGCTACTAATAGCCATGTTACCTTACTCTCAGGATTCATAGATCGATTAACAATCGATACAATAGTCGCTAAGCTCACTAAAATGACTAGGATAATCCAGACAATTGGAGCCATTTGCCCAAGATAGAGAAATAAACCAAAGACGATAAACAACTCTGCCAACATGATGGTAATACTAAAACCATATTTTGACATGAGTAGCTGCATTTTTCTAGCTGTCATACATCCCCTTCCTTTTCTAACATTCTCCTTAACTGCTTGATAAATTAATGTTTCTACTAGTATACCTCAGTTCAGGGGTAGATGGCAACCTTTTACCTTTGCTCAAGTTCCAGTCGTTCCGTGTTTAGATGATTATTACAATTTCAAAGCCAACATATTGACCGTCATACCAGCTGCAGTCCCCATAAGGTAGACGACATCTCCCTCCTTGATAAGTCCATGCTCCAAAGAATAAGCCAAGCCAAACGGTACAGAGACTGACACCATATTTCCATAGTCAGTGACGAGATTGAGGTACTGATCCTCAGCCACACCTAGTTTTTCCATGACCAAAGGAAGAGCACGACTTGCTTGGTGAGGAATGATATAGTCCACGTCTGCCAAGGCTAGCTGTGTTTTTTCTTGAAACTCTTCAAACATGACTGGGATTTTACGAGCAGACAAGAGGAGGATTTTCTTCCCCTTCATGTCAAACATATAGTTGGTCTTCGTCGCTTCAGAGTACTCTTTTGGTTGAAAAGAAGTCAGACCTCCACGAATCTCCGTATCGTGAGCCCCTTCTGACCAAGTACGTTGGAGACTAGCAATGACCCCTTTTTCCTGATGACTTTTTTGGAAAATAAAGGCTGCTGCCCCATCACTAAAGAGTTCAAAACTTTCTTTCTGCTTGGGATTGAGCCCTAAACTACCAACCTCACTAGACACAATCAAGACACGATTGTATTCGCCCGCCTCGATCAAGTGGGACATAGTCGATAGAGCAGAAATAAAGCTGGTACAGGTCGTATTGATATCCATAGCTGGAATAGAGAGTCCTTTTGCCACGCGCTCATGAATCAAGGCAGCAGTACAAGGAATAGGCTGAACTCCAACTGCACTAGCTGATACAAGGCAATCGATATCTTTAATATCTAAATTTGCATGTTCAAGCGCACGCTGAATCGCTACCTCTGCCAAGTCGAGTTGCGTTTCTTCATTTTCAACTACACGATAACGGGTCTGGTCTTTGAATTGGACGGTATGCTTGGGAAGGCAAACACCATAACCTGCGATTTCTACATGTCTTTTTACTTCTGTCATTGTCTTTTATCCTTTCATAAACGTTGGATTCGTTTGAGTTTACGGCTAGTATCCCAGTGATAATCTGAAAATTGGATTTGAGGAACTATGAACTCTTTTTGCTGGGCCAAGAGTTGGAACTGTGCTAAAATTGCTGTCTCTACGTCCTCATCTCGTCGGCTTAAACAAACTTCCACTAATTTCTCGGAATGTTGCTTAACTTGGTAATCTCCTACATTCTCCACAAAGAGGATGCAACGCCTGATAAAGTCTGGATAGATGGTTACCTGTCCCCCATTCTGCCCTTCAAAGTAGAAGATATCATCAGAGCGTCCTTCGACCTTGTCAATCCGTGTATAGTAGGAGCCACAGGGACAAGGCTCCGGATTTTCAACCAAGATATCATTGAGCTGGTAGCGATAAACAGGCTGACTACTTCGCTTAAAGTCCGTAATCACTGGATAAAAACGGCGGTCATCTAGATACTGCTTTTCCACAAAGATAATGTCTTCGTTGAGATGTAGATTTCCAGCTGAGCAAGTGCAGGCTAGGAAACCTTCTGTCGCCTGATAAACTTGGTCAATGATGGATAGTGAAAAGGCTTCTGCGATCCGTCCCCTATCACTATCTTCCAAGATTTCCGCCACCGAAACGATTTTTTGTGGGTGAATAGCTAACTCTCCATCCTTGAGACGCTTGCTCAATTCAATCAACATCGAGGCTGGCGCCACAATAATCGTTGGTTGATAGTTGTTGAGTCGCTCGATATGCTCATCTGTATGTTTGAAAATATCAAAATACTCTAGACGAATGAGCGCCGTATTGATGGTCTGATAGAGTTCATTATCAGCTCTCAGGAAAAAGGCGATGCGGTGTCCAAAAAGCTGACCCTTGGGCAACATCTTTGCCAAGATAGCTGCAGCCCACATACTTCGCTCTTTCTCTGTTGTGATAAAGAGCCCCCGATGTCCAGACGTCCCTGAAGACAGACCGACGGCTACTTCGCCTTTAAGTTCAGTGAAGTCACGGGTCTTCTCACTTTCAATAGCCAAGCTCAAGGCTTCATCACGATCCACTCCTTGGGTGTTGAGCTCATTGAAATGTTCCATCATAAATGCCTTGTCCATATGATCAAAGTTGCTAGGAACTCCATTTTTAAAGTAGGGCGACTCTCGCTTTAAAAAGTCCATATAGTTAGTTAATTGCTTTTTCTGATAGTTTTCTACAGCTTCTCGAGATTTGAAATGATGAAGCCAACGAGTTTGGATAAAGGTTTTAAGAAAGGTTATTTTTTTCATGTAGGATTGACTCTATCCTTTCTACAGGATCATGGCTAACAACTACCTCAATACCGGCCTTTAAGACTTCCTCCAGAAACTCTGTCCCCCTGATATAGTCGGCCCTATTATCCTGGACCAAGGAAGGAATCAGGTGCATCTGCTTGGTGTAAGGTAAGAGGTCAATTCCCCAACAGAGGTCCGCTGCAATGAGGAGATTAAGGTCTGGAAAATATAGACAGGCTTGCCCCCTAGCATGCCCGTCAACAGAGGCTACTAGGATACTGCCATCTCCGAAAAGATCACAAATCGGACGATAGGGAAAAGTTGAAACTTGCTGGTCAGCTCTGATAATGGTTAGATTTTTCTCAAAAGAAGCTGGTAAAAACTCCTTGAAAATCAGGTCTTTCAACTTGGGTTTTTGGTAGACTTCATATACTTCTTTTGTCAAGATAAAGGTTGCACGAGGAAAGAAACTAGCTCCTCCCAGATGATCTGGATGTAGGTGTGATAGAAGAACATAGTTAATTTCTTCTGGTTTGATTCCCTTCGCTTCCAGCAAACGTGAAATCTGGTCCTTCTCCGTCATTTGAACGGGCGTTCCTAGCCGATAGAAACCATAGCGAAGCCGGGTCTTAATATCGTAATGATAGCCTGTGTCATAGAGGAGATAGCCCTTGTCCCTGTGTTTGATAAGAAAAACACCTGCTGGAAAGGTCATCTTTTGATTCTTAACTCCCTTAAATAGCAAACCTGTGTAGCTGGTACAATAGCCTGCTGGGAAATAATCAATGCTTTCGATAATCTTGGACATATTGTTCAATCCCTTCCGAAATACTGATCTGAGGGCGATAACCCAAGTCTCGCTCCGCCTTGCTGATGTCCAGCGTCTGACTATAACGGAGCAGATAATAGGTATAGCGTGTCAGTGGCGGTTCACCTTTGAGTTTTAATACCTTATACAGAAACTCTAAACTACTGGCAATAACTGAAAGAAGAGGAGCTGGCACTTTTCTGTATGTTATTGGATAGCCCAACCCTCTCAAGGTTTCTTCTATCAAATCCTTAAAGGCTCTTGGTTCCCCATTGGTAATATTATAAACTTCGCCACTAGCTTGAGGGGTCTCTAGTGCCAAGCGAATTGCCAGAGCGACATTTTCCACACAGGTCATATCCATGAGCTGACGACCATCCCCTATCAAGGGAATGCCAATCTTCTGACTGAGTTTGAGAACTCGGGGCAAAATACTGGTATCCCCAATCCCAAAAAGCCCACGAGGTCGTAAGATAATACTCGGAACATCGGGATAGTCCTTAAACAGCTTCTCCGAAGCCAGCTTACTACGAATGTAGTTGTTCAGATTATTTTCCTGAGGCGCAGCACTTTCTTTGATAGCTAACTGATCTCGAGGCGCAGCATAGATGCTAGGCGAGGACACATAAACCAAACGCAGAATACCAGCCTCTCGGCAAGCATCCAGAACATACTTGGTCCCTAAGACATTTGTCTGGTAGAAATCCTCCCAAGGCCCCCAAACGGTAGAAAGAGCACCCGCATGCACAACCATGTCCATCCCCTGACAAACCCGAGCCAAGTCCTCTTGCTTGGTCAAATCTCCCTGAAAAAATGCCACAGAGGAGTTTTCTAAAGACTGACCCACATTGCGATTGCGTCCAAAAGCGCGTACCTGATAGCCCTGCTGACTAAGCTCTTCAACAACATACTTGCCTAGAAAGCCCGTAGCACCTGTCACCAATACTTTCTTCATTTTTTACTTCTCCTTGTCCCCTAAGAGCCGATGTATTTCGCTCTTCAGAATCTCTGTTGGCTGATAGATTTGAGCTGCACGACTAAGTCTGTTCAAGTCTGGCCAGTCATCTCTAGCCAACAACTCATCAAAGGCACGTCCAATCGCTTCCGTATCCTCTCGTTTAGCAGTCAAGGCAATCCCTGCCTCTAATCCACGAACTGCATAGTCATACTGATCATAGTCATGGGGGAGAATCAAGGCAGGCTTGCCGTAAATAATACATTGGTAAAAAATACCCGCACCGCCATGATGAATGACATAGTCCATCTGGGGAATGTATTCCTTATAGGGAAGATAGGATACCACAGAAACATTGTCCATGACCTCCTCACATTGGAAACCTTGTCCGCCGAACCCCAGAGTTACAAAGAAGTGGCAATCTGGATGTGCTTCTGCCAATTGTTGTGTCTGATAGAGGAGATTGTCTTTAGCCCATGCTAGCTGAGTGCCACAGGAGACAAGGACCTTCTTATAACCTGCATAAGGAGACAAATCGAGTGGATAATTTTCTGCCCTCTCAATCGAAGAGCCAAAAGGTCCCACCCAAAGGTAGTGCTCTGGAAAACCGCTTTTCAGCTCCAACTCTTTCATCCCAATTCCCAAGATGGAATAGGGTGAATAGATGGTTTCCTGACCTTTCTGATTGTAGAGCCTAAAATCGTAACGTTTCAATCGTTCTCTCAATAAAAAGCTTACGATTCGTTTCCCTAAACGAGTCCCTTTTCTTCCTAGCCATTGCAGACCAGATTGGAAAGATGTTTTTGGACTGCCCATTCCTCCAAAGAAACAAGGCGGTCCATCTGTCGTTTCAATGGCAAACTGTGTCGCCATCGTGGTAATCCAGGGAATATTCAACTGTTCCGCAACAAGTCCTCCAGAGAGGGTTATAAAGTCCGCAATCACAATATCCGGTCTATTTTCCTGCCACTCTTGCACTAATTGATCTGAAACCACATTGATCAAATCAAGACTAGCTGACAACTGTCGATAAGCAGAAAACAGGTTTAATTGACCTTCATTGTTGGCTACACGCTCAAACTCATCTACAGAATTTTCTAAAATGGGAATCACCCGGAATCCCATCTCCTCTGCTACAGTTTTTCGTTGCGGTCCTGTAAATAATCGAATCTCATACAAGGGATCCTTCAACAAGGGGGCAAGTAAATTCAGTGTTGGGAAGAGATGCCCACTCAAGGGAACTACAACCACATCAATTTTGATTTTTCTCATATGTCTAGGATAGCAAATTTTTAAAAAAAGAACTACCAAAATGATAGTTCTTTCCAATATTATTTATATTTTGAGGAACAAGTCCCGTCTACTCTACTTGATTTTTAGAAGAGTTCTTTGTAGAGAGCAATGGTTTCTTCTAAAGTTGGCATAAATGGATTGCCTGGCGCACATGCATCAATCAAAGCATTCTTAGAAAGGTAGTCAAAGTCAAAGTCTTTTTCTTGGATACCGAGTTCAGTGAGTTTCTTCGGAATACCAACAGTTTCAGAAAGTTTCTCAATCTCAGCGATAGCATAGTCAGCGCATTCTTGGTCTGTTTTCCCCTCCACATGGAGTCCCAAAGCCTTGGCTACATTGCGGAATGCTTCTGGTACACGCTTGGCATTTTCACGTTCTACAACTGGG